>JAQUNW010000013.1 GCA_028717385.1 Dehalococcoidales bacterium
ATGTCAGTATCAACGGAAATACCGGCTTGATTTGGAAGAGGTAAAAAACTGGGGTGAGTGGAGGGATTTGAACCCTCGATCTCCAGGGCCACAACCTGGCGCCTTAGACCACTGGGCTACACTCACCGCGACCATGACATTATAGCCAAACAGGGTTGCATCTTTCAATTCAAACCATTTTGCTAGCTTTACACCTGTAAAACGATATGCTTTAATAAGGCGGTTGGTATATTAAAATCATCATAAATTCTCGGAGGTATCGATGAATAAGGGTGTTACCGTTATTCCTTTTTTTGATCTTCTTCACACAAAGGTTAAATTAACAGAAGATTCGCCAGAGCATGAAGAAGGCCAGGATCCCGTTGGGATAGCCCGGCAAGTAAGCCTTGGGGGTGCTGATGAAATTGCTTTTATTGATGTTGATGTGCCTCGCTTGGGTTTTAAAATTTGGGAGGATATCATTTGTCAATTACAAACGGCGGTAGATATCCCGATATTATTCGGCTATTCAATGAATACTTACGAAGATTTCGAAGTAATCCTCAATACAGGTGTCGACCGGGTTGTGATTGATGTAATAGCGGATACCGATCAGTCAATAATTGACCGGTTATCCAGAAATTATGGCAAAGAAAGAGTTGTGGTAGCTGTCAGGGGTAAGAAAAATCCGCCTGATAGCGGCAAGCCTGAATTTGAACTGGTTCATCATCTTGAAAGTGAACCTACCGGTATAAATCTGATTGACTGGTTGAAAATGGCTGAATTTCTTGGGGCAGGCATGGTATTACTCACAAGTTATGATACAGCAGGCACTGGGAAAGGTTATGATATTGCCATGACTCAAGCGATAACCTCAGCGATATCCATACCGGTTATAGCTGCAGGAGGAGCTGGAGAGCTTGAACATTTCTATAAAGTTGTCAGCGAGGCTGGTGCTAGTGGTGTAGCCGCCTCTTCAGTATTTCTTTCAGGCAAACTTCGTCCTTCGGAGATAAAAGAGTATCTGGAAGACAAGCATATCAAGGTATCTCAATAAGTACCGGGACTGTATTCGGAGAATCACTAGAAAAACAGATGAGAGTCATTAACCAGGATGGCTTTGAAGTTGAGCGACAGCGCATGGCAATTCTGCGCATTATCGCCCATTCACGGAAAGCTGTTGGAAGCAAAGTGATTGCTCGCCTTCTTGGAGAGCAATACGGTATTGAATTGTCAGAACGCGGGGTGCGTTATCATTTAAACCTTATGGATGAGAGAGGGCTGACTTGTAAGGTCAGCCGGAGGGATGGCCGTTTGATTACACCTAAAGGCCTGGAAGAGCTTGAAGATGCCATGGTAGCGGATAAAGTTGGTTTTGTTATCGACCGTATTGAATTGCTCTCGTATCAAGTTTCGTTTAATCCCTTTGATATGACAGGCAGAATTCCTGTAAACATTTCTATTGTGCCTCAAAAAGAACTTACCCGTGCCTTGGAAGCAATGGAACCTGTCATGCAATCTCGTCTATGCGCTGGAAGGTTAATAGCAATTGCTGAAGAGGGAAAGACGCTGGGCGAGACTATTATCCCACCGGGTTGTGCCGGTATCGCAACTATTTGTAGTATTATAATTAATGGTGCAATGCTAAAAGCCGGCATTCCTATCGACTCTCGTTTTGGTGGAATACTCCAGTTTCGGAATGGGTATCCATTTAGATTTACAGACCTTATTGAATACTCCGGTTCCTCACTTGACCCTTCTGAAATATTTATTTCCGGGCGAATGACAAGTGTTACAGAAACATCCGCCTCAGGGGAAGGCAAGATTCTTGCCAATTTCAGAGAAATACCATCGATTTGTATAGAACAAGCACAAGCGGTATTTAGCAGCCTTGAAAAAGCTGGAATTAATCCCCCTTTGATCATAGGCAGTCCTGGTAAACCCGTCTGTGGTGTACCGGTTGGGACCGGGAGAATTGGACTAGTGCTAATCGGAGGGCTTAATCCTATAGCAGCCGCAGTTGAAGCCGGCGTTGCAATCAATTCCAGGGCTATGAGTGGATCTGTAGACTTCGCCGATCTTGTCGTTTTCCAGCAAATAATCAGAAAGTAGTATCATTACTTTTTACAGAATGTACATAAGTTAACCAAAAGAGGTACAAATTATGAAAGGAACTGAAGCTGTTTTACATGGCCTGGAGTTGGCGTTGAAAATGGAAGCCGACGGTAAAAAATATTATCAACAAGCATCACTGAACAGCTCTAACGAAGCCGGTAGAAAACTTTTTGCTTCGCTTGCCTTGGAAGAAGATGAACATGCACGGCGATTTGTTGATATCTACAATCAGCTGAAAAAAAATAATCACTGGCCGGAAGTTGTTGTGAAAACCGCACCGAGCCAGAGATTCCATACTATATTTTCCGAGTCTTTGGATAAAATTAATATTGCGAACATTAAATATGATACGGAAATTAAAGCGGTTGAAGCTGCCAGGGAGATGGAAGACGAGTCTATTTCTTTATATACGCGCCTGAACAGCCAGGCGAAATCTGCCGTTGAAAATGACTTTTTTAAGGCTATTATTGCTGAAGAACGCGAACATTCGCTGGCTTTAAATGATTATGCCGAATATCTTCGTGATCCGGCAGGGTGGTTTACAGTTAAAGAACGCCATTCTCTGGACGGGGCATAGCAGAAGCGAAAAATAATAATTGGTGGGAGGGAGCTATGGAATACACTGCCAGGGATTACAAGCATCTTAAAGGAACGCCCGGTTTCAGCGATTCTCTGTTGGAAAATCACTTTACTCTTTACAAGGGTTACGTCGTAAACACCAATAAATTATCAGCGATATCATCCGACATGCTTCACACCAACAGGGAGAGCACCCCTGAGTTTGCCGAGCTGAAAAGAAGATTTGGATTTGAGTTTAACGGAATGAGGCTCCATGAATTGTATTTTGGCAATCTCGGTAGCCAGATAAAACTGTATAAAAACTCGGATTTTGCCAAGGCTATTGCGCAACAGTTCGGTTCTTGGGAAAATTGGGAAAAAGATTTTAAGGCTACTGGGAAAATGCGAGGAATTGGCTGGGTGGTATTGTATCAGGACACCGAAACCGGCCAGTTGTTTAACCAATGGATAAATGAGCATGAAACCGGTCATCTGGCAACCTGTGAACCATTGCTGGTGATGGATGTGTTCGAGCATGCTTATATAGGCGATTATGGACTCAAGCGCGCTGATTATATTGAAGCCTTCTTTTCTGCAATCGATTGGGAAGCAGTTAACAGACGATTAAAATAATCTACTTTAGCCTTAAAAACTATTGACACTGCCAGTCAATTGTTTTATGCTTGCTTACTAGCAACCGAACGGAGGTGAATAATGCAGGGTTACTGCGTCAAATGCCGCGCCAAAAGGGAAATGAAAGATGCTCGGAATATCGTTATGAAGAACGGGCGTCCGGCTACTCAGGGTGTATGCCCCGTTTGTGGCACCAAGATGTTCAAAATTGGTAAAGCCTGATTTCTAATTACGACCTCACTGGGTTTATGGCAGGCAGAGAAGGATCTGCCTGCCATAATATTTGGAAGGATTGAACAGTAAAGACTTTGAATCAGCAAATAGGCAAGATTACTTATATAATAAAACTTCTGGAAAACCAGTACCCGACTGCACGTATTGCCCTTACATTTTCAAATCCTCTGGAGCTTTTGGTGGCAACTATTCTTTCTGCACAGTGCACCGATGCTGTCGTCAACAAGGTTACTCCTGCTTTGTTTGACAAGTATAGGAGTCCAAAAGAATATTCTGAGGCAGATACGAGCGAACTTGAGAATATTATTCATTCTTGCGGATTCTATCGTAATAAAGCTAAAAGTATTCAAGGCGCGGCAAGAACATTGCTGGAAAAATACGATGGTAAAGTACCGGATACCATGGCTGAAATGCTTGCTTTGCCCGGTGTCGCACGCAAGACAGCAAATGTGGTGCTGCATAACGCCTTTGGTAAAGAGGAAGGCATAGCGGTAGATACTCACGTAAAACGCGTGAGTCGTCTTTTGAGTTTGACCACCCACAATAACCCAGATCTTATCGAAAAAGACTTGATGTCGATTGTTCCTAAAGGTTATTGGGGGCGTTTTACTTACTTGCTGATAGAGCATGGTCGTAATATTTGCATTGCTCGAAGGCCTAAGTGTCATGATTGCGTTCTTTCGGATTTGTGCCCATCGGCGGCAATTTAGATAATTGTAATTGATGGGTCCAGACCGAAAATGAGTCGTGCATTTTCTGTTGTATTGCGGGCAACATCTGAAATGGATTCTCCCCGGATTGAGGCGATTGTTTCTGCAATAAGAGGTATGTATGAAGAGTCGTTACGCTTTCCGCGCATTTTTTGTAGAGGCAGATAGGGAGAGTCGGTTTCCAGTAGGAAAGAGTCCGAGGGTAGTTCTTCAAGTACCGGGCATAGGTTTTTTGATGATGGATAACCGACATAAGCTCCGAAAGAAAGCATAAAGCCCATATCGACATAAAGTAAGGCGGTTTCCAGGTTTTCGCTAAAACAATGTCTTATACCACGCCACTTTCCGCGGACTGGGCGGGTCCGCCCTGACCATTTATTTAATACCTTCAGCGTATCTTCTTCAGCGGAGCGGCAGTGGATAACAACCGGGAGTTTTTTAACCGAAGCGATAGCAAGCATATCTTCAAAAACCTGTAGCTGAACATCTTTTGATTGAGTTTCCCGGTAGTAATCGAGTCCAATTTCACCAATCGCTACAACACTGGTATCTGCTGCCAGCATATCTATCTTTTCAATTGACTGGTAATTAGCAGAAGAGGTGGCCTGGGGATGAATTCCTGCAGTAGCTAGTAAACCGGGAAAAGCGCCAGCCAGTTTTATCGCCTCTTGCGAAGAATCAGGATCTATGCCGGCGTTTATGATTATTCCTACCCCAGCATTATGGGCATTTATTATCACCTGTTCCCGGTCGTAGTCAAACTCTTCAAGGTACAGGTGTGCGTGACTGTCTATAAACAAAATTGCTCCAAAAGAACTAATCAGGGGATAATAAGTATGTTTTCTGTGAGTTTTAGGAGTAAATAGGGGGCGATGCCCAGAAGCAGTAATCCCAACCCAGATAACGACGATACCATTACGGGGGCTTTTGGCAGATTGATAGAAGAATCGTCGGAAGGTTTGCCAAGCCACATTATTCGCACAACTTTAAGATAGTAATACGCAGAAATGACTGTATTAATCACTGCGATGATCACGAGCCAAAGTAAACCATTATTGATAGCCGAAGTAAAGATAAAGAGCTTTGCCATGAAACCCGCAGTTAGTGGTAATCCCATCAGGGAGAATAAACCTATACTCAGAGTGGCAAACATAACCGGGGAGCGACGTGCCAGCCCGGTAAAACTTTCAATATTATCGCTGCCAACTTGCCGTGTGATTACAATAACAGCGGAAAAAACGGCAATTTCTGCCAGAGCGAAAGCAACCAGATAGAAGAACAGTTTCTCATCTCCGGATATCTGACTGCCAAGGCCGATGGTTGCTATGCCGATCAACATATAACCCGTATGGACAATTCCTGAATAAGCCAGCAGGCGCTTAATATTATTTTGTTGCAGGGCAAGTATGTTACCGAGTGTCATAGTGATTGCGCTTATAACCGCGACGATTATGCCCCAACCTGCTCCAAGCTGTTGCGGGTGCGTAAAAGCCATGCTGAAGATCCGCGCTATTATTGCTATGCCGGCAACCTTGGAACCCGCGGATAAATACATGGTTACAGGAGTTGGTGCGCCCTCGTAAGTATCTGGAATCCACATATGAAAAGGCACCGCACCGGCTTCAAAGAATAGTCCGACCATGAGTAATAGTATTCCCAGTAACAAACCGCTGGAAAAATCCGGATTGGAATGCAGTGCAATATCAGAAAAACCAGTGCTTCCGGTGGATCCAAAAATAAAAGCCATGCCATAAAGCATAACTGCAGAAGCAATAGCGCCGGTAAGCATCATTTTGAGCGCAGCTTCACTGGAACTTGGATTTTTAAGCAGGCCAACCAAAATAAAAAACGATATGGTGGTAATCTCTATTGCAACAAAAGCCGAAATCAGATTGCTGGCCATTGCCATGATCATCATACCAAGCAGGGCGAATAATACAAGAGCGTGGTACTCTGCCCACAGGCTTTTTAGTTTGAGTTGATAATCAGTTGATGCGATTACCACGCCAGCGGCTACTATCAACAAGAGCACTCTGATCATTTTGCTCCATCCGTCTATAAAAAGCATGCCATCGAAAAGCGGTTGTAATTTAACAGTAGAAGTGCACGCAACAACCATCGATGCAGCTATACCAGATATAGCAAGCACGGTGGAGAGCATTGGTCTGCGGCTGATGAGGTCTACAATGATTATTATCGCAGCAGTAGCAGCTATTATAATTTCGGGTAGTATATCTAGCCAGTTCAAATTAAGTTAACCTCCCCACAGTACCGCCAAACCTTTTATGGCTGGCTTTAGAACAGTGGTTATCAACTGGGGATACAAGCCGACTGTAAAAATACCGGCAGCAAGTACCCCAAGATATAGCTTTTCGATTGTGTAGATATCCTTAATTCTGTTGAAACTTTCATTCACCGGTCCAAAGAAAACATTTTTCATCATGTTCAACATATAAGCAGCCGAAATTAGAATGCCGGTGAGGGAAATAATTGTTACAGCTTTCGCAATACTTGCGTTGGCAGAAAAGGCGCCCAGGTAAACCGAGATTTCTGCCACAAAACCGCTGCTTGTTGGTACTCCCATTGCGCCGATAGCAGCCACAAATACGAGTCCGCAAAGTACAGGCATCTGCCGGGCAAGACCGCCCATTTTATCGATACTGCTAGTGCCAGTGCGTTCTGTAAGAACTGCTGCGCCGGCAAATAACAAACCGATGATGAGACCGTGACTCACCATTTGAAGTGCTGCACCGGTGAAGCCGATTTCATTAAGAGAAAACAGGCCAAGCAGGACGAAACCCATATGGCTGAAACTGGAATAAGCAATCAGGCGCTTGATTTCTTTTTGCTTGAGGGCAATAGCTCCCCCGTATAAGATATTTACAACGGCAAGGCACATAAATATTGGGGCAAAGTTCGAGGCTACTTCTGGGAATAGACCCAGACAAATGCGTAATATGCCATATCCTCCCATTTTACTGAGGGCACCGGCAAGTAGAATACTAGCAGCTGTTGGCGCATTTGAATATGTATCAGGCAGCCAGCCATGGAGGGGAAAAATGGGGAGTTTCACTGCAAAACCGGCCAGCAGCAGGAAGAACATAGCCGCTAGAGGAATTCCGCTGGCTACCAAGGCAAAGTCGGTATTGTATAATTCGGTCAGGCTGAAAGTACCAGCGGTAAAATATAACGCAACAATTCCTGCCAGCATAAATGCACTGCCGAGAAGTGTAAAGAGAACATACTTGATAGCTGAATGTTCTTTGCGATTACTGCCCCAGGTGGAAATAAGGAAATAAAGAGGTACGACTTCAAGCTCCCAAAAAATGAAAAACAGTAGGAGATCAAGGGATGAGAAAACTCCCATAATGCAGCTTTGAAGAAGTAAAAGCCAGGCATAAAAAGCTTTGGGCTGGCTGGACACATGACGGGAAGCTAACACTGAAATAACCGCAAGCAGAGCGGTAAGCGTTACCAGGCTTAAGCTTAAACCGTCCAGCCCAACATGATAGCTGGAACTAATCGCTGGTATCCATGTAATTACGTCAACAAATTGAAATCCGCCCAGGGAACGGTCATAGGTTGCAAAAAGGACACAGCTCAGTATCAGTGTTGAACAGGTTATTGCAAGAGCAACAACACGTGGAACGCGCGAGTTTTTCTCAGGGAGAACAGAAAGAAGCAGAGCTCCCAGAACTGGTAAGAATATTGTTATTGAAAGAAATCCCAAGTTGCCTTCCTTCTATCTGATTATTATTACCAAGAATAATATTAACGCCAGGCCAGCCGTAAAAAAGAACAAGTATGTCTGGAGCTTACCGTTTTGCGCCTTGCGCAATAGGGCGCTGGTATTATGTATCAGGGTAGCAGTTCCATTTACTGCCCTGTCTACAATCAGATTATCTAACTTCTCGAAGGCGCCAAACAAACCTTTATTTAGTATTGTTCCGCCAATAATATCGTTATAAAATTCATCAAACCAATATTTATTGGCTAGCAAGGCATAAGCTGGGGCGAATCTGGTTGATATTCTATCAGCAGAAAACCATTTTTTAGAATAGATAGTCCACGCAAGGAATATGCCGCCTGCTACCAGCATCAGTGATACCCACGTTAGTAGATGGGAAAAGACGCCGAAAATCCCGGTAATCCAAGATTGTTCTATGCCATCTCCCAGTAATGAATCAATAGTGCCGGTTGCGTTTAGCCAACCTGAAGATATTGCTAGAATTGCCAGGGCAATCATAGGTAGCAGCATTACCATTGGAGACTCATGTGGTTTACCCTGGCCGTTATATCTGCCTCCAAAGGTTGTAAACACTACCCTGAACATATAAAAAGCTGTCAACAAGACTGTTAATAGTAGAATTGCGAAAAGTACTGGTTGGTTATTTGCTGCATTGGCGAGGATGGCTTCCTTGCTAAAAAAACCAGCTAGAGGCCAAATACCTGACAAGCTGAGGGCACCAATCACAAAGGTGACACATGTCCATGGCATATACCGGGAAAGACCACCCATTTTACGCATATCAAACGTACCGGTTGAATGGCTAACCGAGCCAGCCCCCATAAACAGGAGTGCTTTAAAAAACGCATGCGTGAAAAGATGGAAAATAGCTATTGCCGGTCCACCGAGGCCAATGCCTGCCATCATATAGCCGAGCTGGCTAATTGTCGAATAGGCAAGTACTCTTTTAATATCCCACATCACGAGCGCGATGGTTGCTGCCAGCAATGCCGTGATTCCCCCTACGATTGATACAACAGTCAACGCAGCTTCAGAGAGTTCAAAAAGAGGGTACATCCGCGCAACTAGAAAGACGCCTGCGGCTACCATGGTGGCAGCATGAATCAGCGCGCTGACCGGTGTTGGGCCTTCCATGGCATCGGGCAGCCAGGTATGAAGTGGGAACTGGGCAGACTTACCCATTGCGCCAAAAAATATACCGAGAGCTGCCCAAGTTATTGCTGACCCGGATATAATACCGGCAGCAGCGGCTTGATGGATACCTTGTATATCGAAAGTGCCGGCAGCATTGAATAAAACCAGAATAGCTGCCAGGAACCCGAAATCCCCAATACGTGTAATAAAGAAGGCTTTTTTAGCTGCGTTAGCCGCCTCTGGACGGTGGAACCAGAAACCTATCAGGAGATATGAGCAAAGACCAACCAGTTCCCAGGACATGAACATAACAAGCAAATTATCCGACATTACCAGCGATAGCATGGCAAAAGTGAATAGTGAGATGAAAGAGAAGTATCGGTTCAATCCACCATCTCCCCGCATGTAACCAATCGAGTATATCTGAACCAGCAGGCTGATTGTACTCACGACCACCAACATGATTGCAGTTAGCGGATTGATGAGAAAGCCGACATCGGCGGTAATGGTGTTGCCGGGAGAAAACCATGTAAAACCATCCAGTAAATGGATTTCCGGCTTGTAAAACATCTTGATACACGTCCAGAGAGAGAGCCCGAATGATGCAATCGTTGCGCCGATAGATACAAGTGCGCCAAAGCCGGCGCTCGCACGTAAAGTACGCAAGCCTATAAAGACAACTACGAAAGCCGCCAGTGGCAATCCGGGTATCAGCCAGAATACTAGTTCGGAAATATTATTCATAATTTACCATTTGAGTAAATCTATTTTTTCAGTATCAACCGTCTGGCGGTGGCGGTAAAGGGCAAGGATAATAGAAAGCCCTACTGCAACCTCAGCGGCAGCTACAATGATAATAAATATTGTGAAGAGCTGCCCAGTAAGCTGGACCGGAGTAATAAAACGCGAAAATGCCACCATGGCAATATTTACACCTGCCAGCATAATCTCTATGCACATCAGAACGGCAATGGCATTTCTCTTTATAATGGCCCCGGTAAGTCCAATGCCAAACAACAAAGCGGAAAGAACTAAATAGTGTTCAAGCCCTGGCATACGCTATTCCTCCCCCTTTAACAACACTATAGCGCCGATCACTGTAGTTAACACCAGGATTGCTGCCAGTTGTATCAGGAATACGAAGCCCTCACTATTAAACAGCAGATCAGCAAGGGTTGATGTAGTGGGTTCAATTGGTGATGAGGGGGAAATCAGCCAGTCAGTAGCAAAAGATGCAATAATGATGGCTGCTGCCAGGATGCCGGTAGCAGCCAAGGCAGGTAAACCAAGATTATTAGCCGGGCTGCCGTTGGTAATATTACGGGTAAGCATGATTGACATAATTAACAATATGGCGACGGCGCCTACATTAATGATCAGCTGAGTTACTGCTAGAAAATCGGCGCTTAAAGTTACGAATACCCCAGCTGCTGCTACGAAACAAAGGATGAGGCATAATGCGGCTCGAAAGAGGTTATTTTGCCAGATTACCCCAGTGGCTGCAACCACAACCAGAACAGACAATATCCAGAATGCAATTTGCATACCCATATATTAACCTTTACGCTCCCCATCGATCAGGAGAGTTTGTTTAGGCAGGCTTTCTTCCAACTCGGGGTGATTATATGCGCTGGGTGTAATGATATCATTTAAACGCATGTTGTTTTCGTTAAAAACAGTCTCTTCTAATTTGTAGCTTGAGTGTTCGTAGCCACAACCCATAAAAAGGGCATCAAAATGGCAGGACTCAACACACAAACCGCAATAGATGCATCGTCCTCCGTCCAAATGGTACGTAGCTACATTGTATTGCCCGCACTTCAGGCATCGGGATGCTTCAGTTTCGGCAGTTATTTTCTCCCATCCCAGTTCGGTGCCATCGAATGTAGTTTTCCTCTTTTCAAGTGCAATCATGGGGAATTCAGGGCGGGTTGTCCAAAGTATATTATCCTTGACCAGTTGTTGCCATTGAACAGGTGGCGCAAAGGTTTCTGAGATATCGCCGTCTCCACCCAGTGTGATATCTATAGCAGTTGCTGCTTTTCTGGCACCCGCTATTGCTTCGATTATGGTAGCTGGACCGGTTGCACAATCTCCAGCTGAGAATACCTGGTTAATGCTAGTCATCATATTTTGATTAACGGTTATATTGCCTTTACTGGTTTCAAGGCCAAAATTAACACCGATAATTGGTTTTTGTCCAATAGCAGCGATAATGTTGTCTGCCTGGATAATAAACTGGCTGCCTTCGATTGGTTCAGGCTTGCGGCGGCCACTGTCATCAGGCACTCCCAGTTGCATTTTTACACATTCGAGGTTAAGGCAATCTAAACCACGATCAATTTTAACCGGGGCTGCAAGTAATATCAGCTTTACTCCTTCGGTTTCAGCATCTTCTATTTCTTCCGTGGCGGCTGGCATTTCGTTGCGAGAACGGCGATAGACAATAGATACTTGTTCAGCACCGAGGCGAACAGCAGTACGAGCGGCATCCATGGCGGTATTACCGCCGCCAATTATGATTACTCTTTTTCCGAGCGGTACTTTTTTACCCATATTAACCGGTTTTAAAAATTCTACTCCGCCAAATACCCTTGGATCATCTTCGCCGGGTATATTCAAGCGAGCACTCTGGTGAGCGCCAATGCCAATAAATACAGCATCAAATCCTTGGCTTAAGAGCTGGCGGGGATTATCGATTGTTGTATTCATTTGAAATTCAACACCAGCATTTTTAATTTCACGGATATCCCGATCGAGCAGGTGCCGCGGGAGGCGATAGCTGGGTATACCTACACGTGTCATTCCGCCGGCTTCCGGTAAAGAGTCAAATACGGTAACCTGGTGGCCTTTTCTGGCCAGGTAATAGGCAGCGGTAAGTCCGGCAGGGCCAGATCCGATTACAGCGACACTCCGGCCACTTGGAGGGGATTGCTTAACGCCCTCTCTCCAGATGCCGGTGTCATTATCTACTGCGTAGCGTTTGAGCATGCGGATTGCAATCGGTTGATCGAGTTCCCCGCGAGTACACGCGCCTTCGCAAGGGTGTGCGCAAACATACGCACAAACCACCGGGAAAGGAATACGCTCTCTGACAACTGCTACTGCTTCTCCAGTTTTGCCTTCTGAAAGCAGGTGTACATAACGAGCTGCATCTACGTTAGATGGACAGGTGGAAGTGCAGGGAGCAACCAGTCGCTCATCCCGAGTACCGGATGTATTGATGGTAATGCAACCGTGCGGGCACGAATCCTGGCATAGCAGACACGCGCTGCATGCATCGGAAGCCCATCCCAGTTCGGTACCCCGAATACGACGAGAAACATTAAGTTTTTCTTCCGGGTATTGGGTTGTTACCGGCTTTTTGAACAGATGAGAGAAGGTAATCGCCATCCCTTTGGCGATACCGTTTCCAAAATTATGACGCGCCAACAGATGTACCTCCTGGTCTGAAAAATCTGGAGCGTATCAGCACATACATTACCAGGAGGAGCAGGTTAGCCGAGCCATTTATCCAGGCAGGAGCTTCCGGCCAGAGGGTTATAAACAGTCCGGTAATCAAAATATTCAGTACTGCTAATGGAAGTAAAAATTTCCACGCGAAGCCCATCACCTGATCGACACGCAATCTTGGCAACGTGGCTCTAATCCATACGATAACACTAAATACAAGGCCAATTTTTAATAATAACCAGATAATCGGTGGTAGCCACGGACCTTGCCATCCGCCTAGAAATACCGTAGCAGTAATAGCCGAAAGCACTATGGCTTCGCAGTATTCGGTTAAATAAAAAGTTGCGAATTTCATGCCAGAGTATTCTATATTGTATCCTGCTACAAGTTCTGAGTCCGCCTCAAGCAGGTCGAAGGGGCTGCGGCTGATTTCTGCCAGACTGGCAATAAAGAATATAAAAAAGCCAACTGGCTGCAATAATATGAATGGTATGGTTTGCGCATTTACCATATCATCCAGAGAGAGTGACCCTGTTAACATGACAACTCCAACCAGGGAAAGGATAAGCGGGATTTCGTAGCTAACAAGCTGCGCAACAACTCTCATACTGCTTAACAGGGAATATTTGTTATAAGACGCAAAGCCAGCCGTAAAAACACCGACAGATATAATGGAACTCATCGCCATTATAAACAAAATCCCGACGTTTAGGTCAGCTAGCAGTGCCCCTCCGGCCACCGGAACCACCGCAAGTGTTACAACCACAGGACTAAAAGAAATAATTGGGGCTAGCCAGAAAAGCAGTTTATCTGCCCGGGTGGGAATAATATCTTCCTTGGTGAGAATTTTAATAACATCGGCAACCGACTGAAATATACCAATAGGACCAGCTCGGTTTGGGCCCAGGCGAAGTTGAAACCTTCCAACCAAACGGCGTTCAAACCATATGAATATAATTACACTGGTAAGCAACAGGGCTATGATGCCAATGCTGAATACCAGAAGATGGAGCCAGAAACCGAAGGGTAAATCAGAGCGGATGCTTGCCGGGGATGATAAAAACTCCATCATTACCGATCAACCTCGCCAAGGCAAATGTCGATGCTGCCGAAGATAATTATGGCATCGGCAAGTTTCCAACCGATTAACATCTCCCGTAAAGCGGAAAGGTTTAATAGGGAGGGGGCTCTCACGTGCAATCGATAGGGTTTATCCGACCCGTCGGATATAACATGGAAGCCAAGTTCTCCCTTGTTGCTTTCTACGTGGCTGTAGGCTTCTCCAGCTGGTGGCCTGAACCGAAGTGGAACCGGGTTTAATACCCTGCCTGCCGGTAGTTTGGAAATAGCCTGTTCGAGTATTCTCAAGCTTTGGCGCAGCTCTTCGATGCGTACGCGATAGCGATCGTAACAATCACCTTTTGTACCGACTGGAACATCGAAATCAAAGAGGTCGTAATATGAATAGGGATCAACCTTCCGGATATCCCAGTTCACCCCGGTAGCTCTTAGAACCGGGCCGGAAACAGAAGAATTAATAGCCATTTCCCGGCTAATAACGCCAACATTTTTGCTCCGGGCGAGCACAATTTCATTTTCATTTAACAGGTGTTCATATTTATCGATTTCGGCGGGCATTTCACGTAAAAACCGGTTTAATGCAGGTAAAAAGGTATCCGGCAAATCGTGGCTTACGCCGCCGAAACGCATGTAGTTATAAAGCAACCTTTGTCCGCTAACCATTTCAAGCAGATCAGTTATTTTTTCTTTTTGTACGAACATGTAGAAAAATGGAGTAAAAAATGTTCCCATATCGTTAAAAAAGGAACCAATTCCCAGCAGGTGGCTAAGGATTCTCTGTAATTCGGACATGATAACCCGGATGTATACTGCTCTTTCGGGAACCTCTATTCCCGCAAGCTTTTCAACTGCCATACAATAAGCCAGATTGTTAGTCATGGAAGAGACGTAGTCTAAACGGTCGGTGAGTGGAATTATTTGACGGTAGCTTTTTCCCTCTGCCAATTTTTCAATACCACGGTGCAGGTATCCAAAAATCGGTTCAATTTCTGTGATGACTTCGCCGTCAACGTGCGCCCTCATTCGAAATACCCCGTGAGTGCTGGGGTGGACGGGGCCTAAATTGATGAAAACGGAGTCGGTGCTATGAGTCACTTTCATAGTCCTTTCTGAGAGGATGACCATGAAAGCCTTCCCAGAGAAAAATGCGGTTTAGTTTGGGGTGAGATGTAAAACTGATACCAAACAAATCGTATATTTCACGTTCCTGAAAGTTGGCACCGTTGTACAGAGAGGTTATCGATGGCAGGGAAGGATTTTTCTTATCCGGGCAGCGCACCTTCATAGTTAAGCAATGGTTGTGTGCGATGGAATAAAAAAGGTAAACCAATTCAAAATAATCGAGGTAATCTACAGCAGTTATCGAGGAAAGGTAATCAAGTTCGATGCCTGGTGTCGTTTTTAAAACCTGGCAGATTGTTATCATTTGGCTGGGATCAACTACTACTGTGTTATTCTCAAAGTAATAATCTGACGACGAAATGTGTTTCTGGATAATCGTGGCAATATTCTCACTGTTTAGCTGAGTTGTCATAATGCTTGGTTAAGACTTTCTTGATATCGAGTTTTGCTCGATCTTTTTTCTGAGTTTTTCGATGCCTGCCAAGAGTGCTTCAGGGCGTGGAGGGCACCCGGGAATATATACATCAACCGGTAAAATTCGGTTATAACCGGGGACTACTGAATAGGAATCTGCAAAGATACCGCCACTGATGCCACAGGCGCCCATGGCAATAACCCATTTGGGTTCTGCCATTTGATCATAAACCCGTTTAATCTGGGGTGCCATTTTCCAGGTTAGGGTGCCGGCGGTGACCATGAGATCCGAATGACGCGGGGAAGAACGAAGTACTTCCATGCCGAAACGGGCAATATCGAAACGGGATGAGGAAGTGCTGATAAATTCGAATGTACAACAAGCTGTAAAAGAAGTTTCTGTCCAGAGCGAACTTTTGCGCCCCCAGTTTAAAAGCTTATCAACTGTAGTAACCAGAACATTGCGCTTGATTTCTTCGCTCAACCATTCAGAAGGTTCGGGTATTGGTTGGGCAGCCGAACATTTAAGCTCGTTGATAACGTGAGATTCATGATAGTCTATTTCCGGGTAACTTGGTTCAATTCTTATTTCCACTCAAGTGCCCCTTTTCGCCATGCATAGACGTAACCCAGGCCTGCGATTGCCAAAAAGGAAACAACCGGCCAAAAACCTTTGATACCCAGCTGTTTCAGTTCTACAGCCCAGGGGTATAAAAAGACGATGAAGATATCGAGGGTAATTAAAAGCAGTGCTAAGAAATAATAGCGTATTTTGAGCTGCACCCAAGTTGGACCCATTGTATCCATACCGCATTCGTATGGTTCGGATTTAATACTCGTGGGGTTATGAGGTACCACTCCGAATTTTCTCAGTGCAACAGGTATGAAAACCAGGCTGGTAGCAAAGCCGAGCACAATTAAAATAAATAAGGCTATTAAGCTGAACTCTGAAAGCATTTGCCCTCCGTTGCGGATACAACATGGGGATAATGAAAGGTTCGCTAGTATAACACTAAACCTAAAATTGTTTCAAATAGTTTGAAGGTAACAGCAAGGAATATTTTGGGTCTTGTAAGCGTAATAAATGGGTTGTTTTTGTGATTTTTGATATTGACAAAGAGGGGATTAGGTTTTAGACTTCAAAAAGAAAACCCCCAGGAGGTTGATTATGAAACTGGTAGTCGTTGGAATCGGCCAGTGTGGAGGGCGTATTGCTGATGAGTTTGCCCGTTTGCAGGCCAGGGCAATGGAATTCCGCCGTCTTGAAATAATTCTGGATACTTTTGCAGTGAATACAGACGCTGCAGATATGGCTTCGATAAGAAGCATACGTAATGACTATCAACATAAAATATTGGCTGGTGCCGGGAAAACCAGGGGGCATGGAGTTGCCAAAATCAGCGAGATGGGAGCTGAAATTATCCGCTCAGATTCCGATAAGATAATCGATGCAATGCGTTCAACTCCCCGTTTTTATGAGGCGGATGCGTTTCTGGTCATAGCAGGTACAGCTGGGGGAACTGGAGGGGGAGGAGCCCCGATACTGGTGCAGGAATTAAAAAACCGGTTTGATAAACCGGTGTACGGATTACTGGTGCTACCTTTTGAACATGAAGAAAAAACCGAAGAGAGAGCGATTTATAACTCTGCTTTATGCTTGAAAGCAACCAATTCGGTAGCGGATGCCATATTCCTGGTGGATAACCAGCGCTATGTGCGCAAAGACTATTCTCTAAAATCAAACATCGTAAGCATAAACCGAATGATTACCGAACCTTTCTTAAATCCGCTGTCAGCCGGAGAGGAAAAGAAAGGGGGCAACATAGGATCCCGGCTTCTTGATGCTGGGGATATTATCCAAACGCTGGAAGGCTGGTCGGCAATCAGCTATGGTGTTGTTAAAATACCCTTTATTCCGTTACCATGGGATTATAGCCCCAATTTCCGCAAAAGGGGATCATCAGTCCAGCGTGGTGTTCAGGCAATGGATCAGGCGCTTGCCGAAATGAGTATAGATTTCGATCCTGAGGAAGCTTATAATGGGCTTTATCTCATCTCTGCACCTCACCGTGAACTTAATATGAATCTCGTAAAAGAGCTTGGGGACCACCTGAGGAATTATGCTTCTCGGGCAGTAATCCGGAATGGTGACTATCCGCGAAATAAAGCGTCAATCGACGTTACGGTTATTCTTTCCCGGATAGCTTGTGTTCCCAGGGTTAGTCAAATCTATGCGCAGGCTACCTCGTTGCCAACAGTGCAGGAAAAAAGAGCTGAAGAGGCGCGAGTAAAAACAGACTTGACCGAGGAAGCCGGGAGAGACGTACCTTCGCTTTTATGATTGGTTGCCGGGTTAAGTTCACTTAATATACAATAAACACATAATGACTTATCTGATTGATAACTTCCGCAGGCGTATAAATTATATGCGCATATCAGTGACCGACCATTGTAATCTGCGCTGTATTTATTGTACTGCTCATCTTGTTTCTCGTTTGAAGCACGAAGATATATTGCGCTATGAAGAAATAGAAAGGATTACCCGCGTAGCAGTTTCGCTTGGGATAGACAGCCTGCGCTTGACTGGTGGTGAACCTCTGATGCGTCCATACCTGGAGAGACTGGTGAACATGTTAAGCAATATAGAAGGTATCAAGGATATTTCAATGACTACTAACGCAATAACCCTGGCAAAGCATGCTAAGGAGCTTGCAGATGCTGGGCTTAACCGGGTAAACATCAGTTTGGACAGCCTTAAGGAAGACAAATTCAAGTACATGACCGGATATGGCAACCTTTCCGATGTATATAAAGGAATAGAAGCAGCTGCCAAAGCTGGTTTGAGTCCTATTAAAATAAATACTGTAATGCTGGCTGGCGTTAACGACAATGAAATATTGGATTTTGCTGCTAAAACGCGTGATGAAGGCTGGCATGTGAGGTTTATCGAGTACATGCCCTTTGCCAGTGAAGGTTGCGGAACTGACAGATTCGCAGCTAACCAAACCGTATCTGGAGACTTTATTAAAGATACTATTATTAGTAACATGGGCGAACTGACTCCGGTAATGTCCTCAAAGGGCAATGGACCGGCGAAATATTACCACCTGGCACATGCCGAAGGAACGATTGGCTTTATTGGAGCCGTTACTGGTTGTTTTTGCGAAGCCTGTAACCGCATGAGGCTTACAGCCGATGGAAAGCTGCGTCCATGCCTTTTGGATGATGACGAAATTGACATCAAAACTCCATTGCGCCAGGGAATCACTGATGAAGGTATTAAAGAGCTAATGTCGCAGGCTGTGGCTATAAAGCATGAAAAACATCGTCTTGGCGAAGAAATATTACCTTCCAGCCGTCAAATGTGGCAGATAGGCGGATAGAAAAATGAATGAATTAACCCACCTCAATTCGAAAGGTGAAGCACACATGGTAGACGTTTCACCCAAAGCAGACACAGTCAGAGAAGCAATTGCTGCTGGCCGTGTAAATATGAAGCCGGAAACTCTGACGCTTATTAAGAACCAGGCGTTAAAGAAGGGCGACGTTCTGTCTGTCGCCCGCGTAGCCGGGATCATGGCAGCTAAAAGAACGCCAGAATTGATACCTCTTTGCCATGGGCTTATGCTTGATCAGGTGAGTGTGGATTTTGTATTTTCAGGGGATAGCACGATTGATATTGAAGCCACTGTGAAATGCACTGGTAAGACCGGGGTTGAAATGGAAGCTCTGGTTGCTGTTTCTACTGCTGCTCTTACCATTTATGATATGTGTAAAGCTGTTGACCGTGGCATGATGATTACTGGTATCTGCCTGAAAAAGAAATCTGGTGGTAAAAGTGGTACTTTTATAAGGAATGAAGATGAATAAAACAGCTATTGTGGAAGCTGTCTGCGTCAGTCAGGTGAAGGGTACCAAAAAGTCGGACGTAGGCAAAGCAGTCCTGGTGTCAGGTTCCGGTATTGAAGGTGATGGCCACGCTGATTCGCGTACGCATCGACAAGTAAGTTTACTTTCGGTTTCCAGTATCGAAAAAATGAAGAAATTGGGTTTGGAAATCAAGCCAGGTGATTTTGCAGAGAATATTACCGTTTCAGGTCTGGAAGTTTTTAGTCTGCCGATCGGTACTCGTATAAAAATTGGCGATGAAGCGATTTTGGAAATCACCCAAATTGGTAAAGAATGCCACGATCACTGTGCCATTTTTAAAACAGTTGGTACATGTATTATGCCTGTCGAAGGTGTTTTTGCAAGGGTAATTACCGGTGGAGAGGTCTCAACTGGTAATACGATAGAACTGATTTAGAAAAGAGTTACCTTAACAGGCGCACCTTCTGAAACCTCTGTATTTTCCGGGACCGTAATATAACCGGAGGCATAAGCGGTTGCTGTGATGGCTCCCGATTCTTTTCCTGTTGGTCTTGCCCGGGTCCCATCCAATTCAACCGTAACAAACTGGCGCCTCTTGCTGGCACTAATCCGGCCAGCGAGAAATGCCTCTATGGTCCTGTTATCGTTCCCAGGCAGCCTTGCCAGTTTTCTGATTGCAGGTTTAAGTAGTATATATGCATTAATCAGGCAGGAGGTAGGGTAGCCTGGAAGAGCTAGTACTGGCTTACCTTTTACAACTGCAAATAATGTTGGTTTGCCTGGTTTGGCGTTAAGCCCGTGAAAAATAATTTGCCCCATAGACGCAAGTAATTCGCTCATATAATCCTTTTGGCCAACCGATGAACCCCCGGAAACCACAATCATATCCCCATTCAGAGCTTGTTCAAAACCTTGTTCAAGAGACTTTAAGGAATCGCCCAAGCCCGTCAGTTTTACAGGAAAACCACCACTCAAGCATATTAGCGAGCGAAGAGTGGTATTATTGACATCATATATTTGCCCTGGTCTTAATGCTTCCGGTGGTTGCGCCAATTCATCCCCGGTGGTAATTACCGGAACCACAGGTTTTGAATACACTTTTACCTGTTCGATGCCCTGCGAAGAAAGTACTCCTGCGCGAGCAGGGGAAAGAAGAGTGCCGGAATTTAATACAACTTTACCCGAACGAATGTCTTCACCGGCTGGAGCCACATTTTCAAACGACCTGACCGGCGAGTTAATAGAGATACAACCATCGCTGATAGAAGTGTTCTCAATTCTAATTACTGCGTCTGTGCCTGCCGGAATAACTGCTCCGGTTGCTATGTACATGCAACTTCTGGGTTGAACGTGATGGCTGGATATATCTCCGGCATAAATTTCCCCACTGATAATTAATTTAACCGTGTTTTGCTGCGAAGCTGACTTTGTATCGGCAGAATTAAGTGCGTAACCATCCATGGCGGCACGGTTAAAAGGGGGAACATTGTGAGTTGCTATTATATCTTCAGCCAGAACCCGGTTGGAAGCTTCGAGAATTTGCACCATCTCGGTGCGCTCAACTGGATTTAGTTGCTCAAGGATAAGAGTGAGCGCCTTGTCGGTAGATATCAGGTTATCGGCCCACTTCAACGTGATGCTTCCCTGACGAGATGACCGATTTCTGGTAATATTATTTGCTCCATGGCAAGTTTAACTGCTTTTAGAGAACCCGGGAGGCAAATAATTACCTTACTATCTATGGTGCCGGCAAGAGCACGGCTCATTATGCAGCCAGTACCAATTTCCTGATAACTCAAGGTACGGAAAAGCTCGCCAAAGCCATCCAGCTTTTTATCAAGCAGAGGCATCATAGTTTCAACAGTGATATCCCGCTTACTTAGTCCGGTACCGCCGCTGGCAATAATGATTTTAACCTCCGGGATGGATAGTAGTGAAGAAAAAGCCTCTTGTATATCAGAGGCATCGTTTTTTAACAGTTTGAAACCGGCAACTTTGTGCCCGTTTTCCTCAAGTAAACGGCAAATGAGCTTTCCAGATTCATCACTAACAGTAGTACGAGAATCGGAAATCACTAAAACACCGGCAGTGATGCAGGAAGGTGATGCTTGTTTATGTTCATCGTAGGCCATTATTGAACCTCCATCCAGTTATTATAACTCACGCAAACAGATGCTACCAAATGCGTGTGTAGCAGTCTTGATTTTTTAACCCCTGAATGTATACTATAAATGAGGTTATGGAGGTTGAATTTGTATAACAAAATGCTTGTTCCGCTGGATGGTTCGGCTCTTTCTGAGGTGCTGATTGACTATGCTGCCAAGGTTGCATCTATTACCGGGTTGGAAACTGTAATGTTTAATGTTCTCCCGCCTGAAGAGAAATCGGTGCTCCCGATGCATCAGGCATATGTTGATATGGCTGCAGAAAGAATTATTCACAATGGCCAGGAAAAAATGGTTAAAGCCTGGGGTGAAGTCGGCATCGGGAGCCCGGCGGAAACCATAAAAAAATATGCCAAAAAGAAGGGTATAGATTTTATTTTAATGGCTACTCACGGACGCAGCGGGTTTTCTCGCATTGTCCTGGGAAGTGTTGCTGATGCATTACTCAGAGAATCAAGAATACCTGTTTGGTTGATCCGCGCGGGAATTCCTGAAAAGAAAGTAAAAGATTTATCGCCTCAGGGAAAGGTATTGGTGTTGCTTGACGGCTCAAAACGGTCTGAAGCTGCAATTCCTCATGTCGAAGCACTGGCTAAATGCTTTGGCGCAGAACTCACCGAAGTAGAATTAGTAAGTGTCTGCAGTTTTCCTGATATATCCTCAGATCTTCCGTCTCATATGCCAATGAGTTGGAGCAAGCAGACTGCAGCCGAGCAGGCGCATAGTAAGCTCAGCGCCGAAAAATATTTAAAGAATATCGCCGCTCATTTGCTTGATATCGGCCTGAAAGTTAAATGGAGAGTGCTCACAGGAGACCCGGCAGCAGAAATAATTGGATACGCTGGGCGTAACAATTACAGCTTGATTGTCATGGCTACTCATGTACGAAGCGGCTTCAGCCGATGGGCGTTTGGCTCAATAACTGAAAAAGTGCTGATGGGAGTGACTACCCCGATTTTCCTGGTACGTTCCAAATAGCTGTCGTTGCAAGACATTGAATTATCGGCGCTTATCTGGGTGGTTTTTTGCTTGAGCTTAAAAGTGGTTTCCGGATTAGCTGCTTGTTGACAAGTGGGATATAATTAAACTTTAGTAATAATACTATCGTACTGTCAATAAATTATGGAACGACTGGATAAGAGAAGATCAAGCTTGGAAATAATCGCAGACATGCTCCGTCTCGGCGGAGCCGGGAAGACGGAAATAATGTACAGCGTTAATATGAGTTATTTCCAACTTCAGAAATATATAAAATTGTTACTTGATCGGGATCTTATAGATAGGGGTAGCATTGGTAGTGTCCCATCAAGTGGTGTAAATTGCCACCGGTGGTTTCTCATGTTTTTATGCCTCTACTGCCAACAGCAATGGCTCATCTATGGTACCCTCCAGAGCCTTCTTCATTGATTCCAGCGAAAAGTACCGCCTGCCAATTTCCCATTCATCCTGCTGTTCCATCAGCACTGATCCGATAAGCCTTATGACTGCCTTGTTATTGGGAAATATACCAACTACGTTGCTGCGGCGCTTGATTTCCTTGTTTAACCGCTTCAGCGGGTTGGTGGAGTAAAGCTGCCGCCAGTGTTCCCGGGGGAAAGCAGTATAAGCCGGGATATCTGCCTCTGATTCTGCACCATCATGAAAGATTTGATGGCAAGGGTTATCCATCAGGTTTGATTGGAGAAGCCATACCCCTGGGGGCGCGTGTTCTAACTATAGCTGATGCATATGATGCAATGACTACGCCGAGACCGTACCGAAATCGAATGTCTAGTGAAGATGCATTGTCTGAACTGCAAAATAACTCGGGTAATCAGTTCGATACAGATCTGGTGGAAAGGTTTTGTCGGATTATCAGGATTGCCAAACAGGAGAACCCGGCGATTTAGTTCATACTTTTCTGTATTAGGTGACGAACCTTTAACGACAATGCCAGCCGGGTGATGAGCTCTTTTCCCTGGTAAACGAAAGGAATTCTTCGATAAGTCTTGAGTTATTATCCTTGGCATAATAAATACAGTGGAAGTCTCTCCGTACTGATAGACCTCTAACATTAACCTTTTTAACACTGCCGAGAGTAAGGCTTCTTTTAGCCCCGATACTGGAAACAAAAGCGATCCCGTTTCCAGCTTCAACCGCTGAGACGACTGACTCTGTATTTGAAAGCACCAATCTGATTTTTAACTTTTCCAGTTGGAAATTTCTATTAGCCAGGGAACGTTCAAGGCTCAGACGTGTTCCGGATGTCACTTCGCGGCATATGAAAGAATATTTCACAATTTCCGAAAGGTTGACTTCTTGTTTGGTGGTAAGTGGGTGCCCCGGAGCGGCGACCAGTACGATTTCATCTGAAGCGAGCTTGAAGCTGGAAAGACCGTCTGTTTCAGGCGGTGTCGATCCACAAAGACCCAGTTTGTAATCCCCATACTTAACGCTGTCGATAACTGTAGCTGAATCCATTATATCCACACGGGCAGTTATGTCCGGGTGGGAAGCCATGAACTCCCCCAGTAACGGGGGTACAAGGAATTCTCCAGGAATTGTGCTGGCGGCAATCTGCAGCTCGCCAGCAACGTCATTTCTGAGCCTGTCCAGAGCGGCGTGCAAACGGATCTGTTCTTCGTTGATAGTATGCGCAAAAGAAAGAACAATCTGCCCCGAATCAGTGAGTTTGAGCTTTTTTTGACTGCGATCAATCAGGATAGTTCCCAGATCTGATTCAAGTTTTTGTATCTGGAAGGAAACCGCCGGCTGGCTGATCGAAAGAGACTTTGCCACCGCCGAGAAGCTGCCCATGCGCACGAGTTCACGGAAGGTGATCAGATAATCGAGATTCATTGATCCTCCCTGGTAGGTATAAATATTTCTTATAAGACTACCAGATTTTTATATTGTATGCCATGGAAGAAAAATCCTCAAGTATTTACGCGGCGTTTCTTGCGGGTGAATCGTTTGTCGTGTCTGTCAGTTGGTTGAAGGGATAGCTATTAATTATGAGTGCATTGAGATACCGCATGCGCTATTACATAGCTTGTAGGCAGATTGGTTGTGATGTTGTTCAGAAGGGTTAATCGAGTTGCAGAGAGTCTAGTGCAACTTCCATTTTTTTTCGAAGTTCTTTATATTCTTTCAAAGCTTTATGGCCTTCTTCGGTTAATTGGGCATAGCCTCCGCCTGACCCACCCTTAACTTTAACTACAAGTGGAGAAGGGGCAAGCTGGTTCATTGAATTGATCCACAACCAGGCATTGCGATAGCCTAATCCCATAGAACGGGCTGCTGCCGAGATTGAACCGAGTTTGTGTATGTTTTCAAGCAGCATTATTCGGCCTCCCCCCAAATACAACTCACCATTCTTTTCTATCCATATGCTTGCTTGCAGGCTATAACCAGCTTGAGGATTACGACCAATTTGTGAAGGTTTACGATTAGTTTTCCGGCTTGTTACTTCAGTCATTGTTTGAATTATTTCCCCCATTGGTTATATTACAGACGGAATAGGTACCTGTCAATTATTAAAGATGTAAATAATTTGAATAATGATAGCTCCAAAGAAGAAAATAATACTGGATTAACCGCATGAAATTATTAAGTCGCAGCCAGAACCAGGATCATTTGAAATGGGTATGCAATGTAAGATAGAATTGCAAGGTTTATGAATAACATCCAGAAAACGTGCATTAACACTCTTCGGTTTCTTTCTATCGATATGGTAGAACGCGCAAAATCCGGACATCCCGGTGCGCCGATGGGTATGGCAACAATAGCTTTTACTTTGTGGCAAAACCACCTTAAGCATGTTGCGTCTGAGTCTGGCTGGCTCAACAGGGACCGCTTTGTGCTATCTGCCGGACATGCGTCAGCTCTTCTGTACTCGCTGTTACATGTTTATGGGTATAACATTCCAGTTGAAGAGCTGCGAAATTTCCGCCAGTTGGGCAGTAAAACTCCAGGGCACCCAGAACGTGATATCGAGGTTGGGATCGAGACTACTACTGGTCCGCTGGGGCAAGGTTTTGCCAACGCGGTTGGCATAGCAATGGCCGAAAAGTGGCTTGCCGGTCGTTACAATCGATCCGGTTATGAAATCATAAACCACTATACTTATGTACTGGCTTCAGACGGGGATATGATGGAAGGTGTTTCGTCTGAAGCAGCGTCAATGGCAGGCTCGATGGAGTTGGGCAAGCTGATTTGCCTTTATGATGATAATGATATTAGCATTGAAGGTTCAACTGATTTAACTTTTACAGAAGACGTTGGTAAAAGGTTTGGTGCCTATGGATGGCATGTAATTGGCCCGATTGATGGAAACAGCGTAGAAGCAGTCGATAAAGCTTTAATTGAGGCTAAGCGGGAGCGTAGCCGGCCAAGCATTATTATTTGTAAGACCTGTATAGGATACGGCAGCCCAAACAAGTGCGGGAAGGCTTCGGCTCATGGTGAACCTCTTGGGGTAAACGAAGCGGCATTGACCCGTAATAATTTGGATTGGAATCACCCGCCGTTTTTCGTACCCCAGGTAGCCGCTGATCATTTCGATAAAGCTGTTAAAGCAAACAGGAATGATTATGGTATTTGGTTAAAGATGTTCAGGGAATACAAAGCTTCTTTTCCGGCTGAAGCCGCAGAGCTTGAAATGGCATTTGGAAATGGGCTTCCTGCCGGTTGGGAATACAACCTTGAAAGTTTAATGGCTGATTTGAACAAGCCGATGGCAACTCGAGAAGTATCGGGGATAGTTCTTAACGAGTTGGTAAAAAAAATAAATAATCTTGTGGGCGGGTCAGCTGATCTTGCTCCTTCTACTAAAACCGTCCTGGCTGACCGGGGATATTTCGGGCCAGAAAACTACTCTGGTAACAATATTCATTTTGGCGTGCGGGAACATGCCATGGGAGCCATAGCCAATGGCATGAGCTTGCATGGGGGAATAATCCCCTATACAGCCACGTTCCTGATATTTTACGATTATATGCGTCCACCAGTAAGACTGGCAGCGATGATGGGGCTGGGAGTAGTATTTCTATTTACTCACGATTCAATTGGTCTTGGCGAGGATGGACCGACCCATCAACCGGTTGAGCAAATTATGGGATTGCGGCTGGTTCCGGGGCTTGTTACCCTGCGCCCTGCTGATGCTGCTGAAACAATTGGCGCCTGGAGAGTTGCTATTAAAAGAAGGCATAACCCCACTGCCATTGTACTCACCCGGCAAAAGCTTCCCTTAATTCAACGATCTCACCTTGTAGACATAAAGTTGGTAGAGCGAGGAGCGTATATTATCTGGGAAACCGAGCAT
The DNA here is from genome assembly GCA_028717385.1 of Dehalococcoidales bacterium. NCBI lineage: Bacteria > Bacillati > Chloroflexota > Dehalococcoidia > Dehalococcoidales > Dehalococcoidales bacterium. The sequence goes on from JAQUNW010000013.1 coordinate 26,518, forward strand.
GCGCCAGAAATTGTTCTAATAGCAACTGGATCAGAAGTGCAGTTAGCAGTGAATGCCGCTATAAATCTTAAAGAACAAGGTATTAATGCCAGAGTGGTTTCAATGCCATCATGGGAGCTATTCGATCTGCAAGATAAAAGCTATCGCGAATCCATTATCCCGTCCGAAATAAAAGTAAGAATATCTATAGAAGCTGGGCGCACCATTGGTTGGCAAAAATACATTGGCGAAGACGGCCTGGCAATGGGAATAGACCGGTTTGGAGTCTCGGCACCATGGGAAGATGCCTATGCCTATCTTGGATTGACGGTAGAACGAATTATCAGTGAAGCGAAGAAATTATTAGAGAAGTAGTATCAGGATCTGATAATACCCGACAGCCGGTGGTAACTCTGAGCCGGATTTTTACTAAGGAATATAGCGCTTCCGACACAGATTGAATTGGTACCGCTACTTGCAACTAATTTCAAATTCTCTTCTTTTACTCCGCCATCTATGCCGACTTCCATTTCGTTGTATTGCTGCCGGAACACTTTTACTTTATCAAGTACTTCAGGGATGAACTTTGCACCATAATAGCCGGGGTTGACTGTCATAAACAGCACGCAGTCTATTTTGCAGGCCAGGTTTATTAATACATCAGCCGGTGTCGAAGGATTCATAGCTATTCCTACTCCAAGTTGAAGCGATCTGGCTACATCTATAACGCGTATCGGGTTACCAGTTGCCTCATAATGAAATATCACTCGTTCAGCGCCGGCTTTTTTAATATAATTCAGGATTTTTTCTGGCTCGTTTACCATCAAATGAGCTTCCCAGGTGATATCAGGTGTGATATCGGCGATTTCTTTGGGGGTAATACTGAGAGAAGGAACAAAATGTCCGTCCATAAAGTCTATTTGGACCCAATCTGTAAACGATTTTGCCAAGTTAACCATTGATATCAGGCTATCCCGGTTATCGGTTAGTATTGCAGGTACGATTTTAGCACTGGTTTTCATCGACAAGAAATTATAATGTTATTAATTATCCTGATCAAGGCGCACTAGTTCAATATTGCCCCAAACTCCCAATTTGGAACCGATTATTATTAAAGCGCCGTCAATTCCGGATATTGATCGCGCAATGTCGAGTCCGGAGTCAATATCCTCAACAGTTTTTACGACGTTTCCTATAGCGGTTGCGGCTGCATCCGCAAGAATAGCAGAGCAACTAATGGCCATTGCTGCATCTGCTTTACCGAAACTCAAAGAATGGCCAACTGTCCCAGAGGAGGTACATATTCCTTTTGTTGTTGTTTTCTCAGGGATTATAATACCGATTTTTCCGGAAAGCGGAGAATTTCCGGCATAAACTGCAATAGTACGCTTGTGTGAAGTCGATAAAAAAATATCACCACCATTTTCTATGATGATTTCTTTACTGTAGCGTAAAAGGTCCTTGCCAGTATATTCGGCGATAGCGCCGGCAACAGCCGCCATAGGGCCTACGCCAGCTTTATCGCTTGCTTCAAACATAGAAATCACTATTGGTGGAGCTTGTTTGTCGATTACCATTGGTATAAGAGATTTTTCAAATGTTGGATTATACTTTATATATTTGCTTATCAAATCATGGTACTTGGTAGCATAAAAAGCAGCCTGTTTGTGGATATCGGACTGGGCTTGAATCATGAGATCAGTTTGGCCGCAGGTAACTTGGAAACTGATTAATCCATGGCTGTTTACCCAGCTGCGGTAATACCTGTTTTGGTACATTAAAAATGTAGTTCCATTGCGCGGGGGGGACATGCCTTGATGCAATTTGAGCAAGCAATGCACCTGTCATGAATAAAGAGCACCTTGCGGCTTTTTGATTCTACTTCGAAAGCGCCAGTAGGACATATTGTCAAGCACGCCCCACAATGGGTGCATTTATCTTCGTTTCTAACCACATTCTGGCTTAATGCCTCAATTTTAACACCTGTTTTTGTCAGGAAGTGAATCCCACGGTCGTAATCTTCCTGATCGCCGGACAATTCAAGCACAACAAAACCTTCTGAATCAGGTATGATGGAAGCCTTCAGGATATTAAATCGTAAATTGTATTCTTTTACCAGCCTGTAGGCAATAGCTTCTTCTACCAGACGGGCAGGAAAATGCAGTACAATTTTACGTGATACGTTCACATTGACTCCGAATTAATTAGTAACAGTTGTTCCTTTCAACCGGTCGATAATTAAGAGGTTTCGTGCTTTGGCTGCTTCCAGCTCCTGGCAATGAAGCAACCGGCTCAGTAAGGAGGAATTTTCCGCTGATAATCCACTCTTTTAAAATATTTGATATTTCCAGGGCGCGCGAATAGCTGGAAAGCGAAGCGGAGGGAATAGATTTGCCTCCCAGCTGAATGGTTCCGCTTTTTAATTGGGCGTAGGAGACTTCCCCGAGAATATCTGGCAAGTTATGAGGGTAGGCTTTTGAATAATCAACAACAGCGGAGAATATATCTTCATCGGTTACCGCTGTATATTCAAGTATTTCTTCATTGAGTATTGGAATAGGAATACCAATTCCTACGTCTAGCGATACTCCATAGCCTTGCATGCTGACGCCTCGCAACCAGCGGGCATTCATCTGTTTTAAATCGCCAATAAGCGATAGCGTTCCTGCTCCTCTTTTAGGAACACCGTTGTCTGTACGAAGAGCATTAGGGCTATGCTGAGTGCCATGCCATGAGATATAGCCCGCTCCACCTCCAAGGAACAGTTTGGTACCAATGCCGATGGTTTTATAATAAGGATCATTTAACAAGGGAGAAACCTGCCCTGCAGAACAGTAAGTTACGTTTCCGAGGCGCGGTTTAAGAACACCAAGGTAGGTGTAGATAGTTTTATCAGAGGTATTTGTGGCTACATTATAATTTTGGTAGCAGTTGCGGAGACTGAAAAATACTGCTTCGTTTAAATCGTGGATATTTATCCAGGTTTCCAGTTTTTTTCTGGGATAACAATCAGTGCCATAAGCTGTTGCTGAGAGACTCACGTCTTTACCGGATACTAAATCTTCTATAACGTGCCCTCCCCCGTAATTAAAATCCCCCGGATATATTTTATTCCTGGGATCGTCATCGGGAAGTGCAGTTGCACCGAGCATAATATCAGTTGCCGCAAAACCGGTATAAGCAGGTACATCGTTGATAAGAGTTTTACCGGCTTCCAGCTTAATCCTCGGTTTTGAATGCCCGATATTAAAATAAATTCCAGAGGAACACATTGGGGCAAAAGTACCTGTAGTAACAACGTCAATCTCGTTTGCTGCCTGGCTAATGCCTTGTTGGCGGACTATGTCGATTATTTCCTCGGCATTTACCACTACGGCTTTGCCGGATTTGATTTTTGAGTTGATTTCTTCAATAGTTTTTGACATAAAGTTTACAACCACCAATTGAACAGGATTAAATCATAGTATTATGAGACTTGACTGTCAATTATAAGGCAAAACACGAAATAGTCGCCAATATCCATCAATGAAATAATTACATGATCCATCTGGCTTTAATTTCGTTGAGAATTCGAGCTAATCAAAGGAGCACTAGACCGTGGACAACTGGCTATCCTACAATACAATAATGCATGAAATAAATAATCAGTGAATACCTGGTGTTCCAGGTAGGGAATTAAATGTTTACGTACAAGAGGTGAAAATGGGTGAATATAGATGAAATTTTGAAAATGATGATAGAGTATCTTCATAGCAACAAGAACAGCCTGATAGCGCAAAAAGATTTGGGTGGGGGGGATGACACCCGGTCTTTTAATGCTGCCCTGGTACACTCACTGCGACAGGATCCGGATGTGATTGTTGTAGACGAAATGAGGTATATTGACACAATGCCAATTGCTATTCGGGCAGCTGAAACCGGACACCTTGTCATGGGGGCACTGCATACAAGAGATGCAACGCAGACAATTGACCGGATAACTGATATGTTTCCTCCGGCTCAGCAAGCCCAGATTAGACTACAAGTCTCGCAAAGTATCGAGGGTATTCTCTCCCAAACCCTTCTGCCAAGAAATGGTGGAAAAGGCCGAGTGGCGGCATTTGAGATCATGCTGGCTAATCCGGCGGTGAGAAACCTCATTTGTGACGGTCGTACTTACGAATGACCCAATGTTATTCAATTGAATAACAAGAATGGCATGAAAATACTGGATCAATCATTAGCCGAACTGGTTTCAGATGGATGGGTATCCAGAGAAGAGGCAATTGCAAAGAGCTCAAGTCCGGAAAGGTTGGAAAAATTATTGCAATTTAGATCAAGCGGTGGCTATGCCCCCAGGATTGAATAATGGTATTGCCAGTTTTTTCGAACCAGAACCGATGAAAAAAATCCAAAGTTAAACATTTACTGAGATTATCAAGCACATGAAAGAAAACACAGGAGATATCTATTCTGGGCTGGCAGGAAAGCTTCCCACTCGTTTAGTTGGCCGTAAAGTTTATTACTACCGTACTCTTCCATCAACCATGGATGTCGCGCGTGAAAAAGGTCTTGAAAAGGAATTGGAAGGATTGGTAGTTGTGGCTGGGCAACAGACCGGAGGCCGCGGGAGAAAAGGCCGATTTTGGCTCTCTCCCGAAGGAAGCCTGGCGATATCAATACTCTGCTATCCGGAAAAGTCACAGGTGGCTGAACTTGTGATGTGCGGTGCTCTTTCTGTATTAGCCACAATCGAACATTTTGGCGTAGAAAATGCCGGAATAAAGTGGCCTAATGACGTTTTGATTGGAAATAAAAAAGTATCCGGGATTTTAGTCGAAAGCCAGATAATGGCTGAAACTGTAACCTATGCTATTATTGGAATGGGTATAAATGTTAACTCTGATATGTCTGTTTACAACAAAATGACTGTTCCTCCTACAAGCCTTGCCTGTGCAATAGGCAAGGAGATCGATATGCGGGCGGTTTTCTGCAAACTTATTGAAAATACTGACAAGCTGTATACTGATTTAAAAAACAATATTAGCCTGCTGGACCAATGGAAAAGTCGGTTGATAACGCTTGGCAGGGAGGTTATAGTTGAACGCGGCTCAACGGACTTGAGGGGCTTGGCTAGAGATGTAACCCCAGATGGCAATCTGATACTCCAGCTCGAGTCGGGAAAACAAGTCATTATCAGTGCTGGTGATGTTAAGCTTGAGTGAAATAAGCTGCCTGCCCCTCAACCAGGGGCAGGCAGCTGGTATGTCTATGACTCCTTTTCCATTTTCCTGGAAACAGCATTAAGCATATCTATAGGCAGCGGGAACACGATCGTACTGCTTTT
>JAQUNW010000014.1 GCA_028717385.1 Dehalococcoidales bacterium
AATCATCCCCCAAAGTAGAAAACACCGCTACATCTATCTGCTGAATCAAGAATGCCAGAAAATGTTGAAGCCAGCGATTTTACCTTATCCAAAATTGAGCGGGAGATCAGGCGAATGAAGATTGTCGATATTAGATTAAAAAAGTTGAAGCCATCTCCTTGGAATCCAAATCGCATGGAAGAGGCGATAGTGGCACGTCTGAAATCAAGCTTAGCCCGTTATGGAATGGTTGAGCCGCTAGTAGTAAGACCGATAAGCGATTATTATGAGATCCTTGGCGGCAATCAACGCTTTAAGTTAATCTCTGAAATCGGATTAGATCCGGTACCGTGTGTGATAGTTGACCTAGATGATACTCAAGCAAAGATTCTCGCCCAGGCTTTAAACGGGCTTCATGGCGAGGATGATCTCGGTCTTAAAGCAAAAATACTGACAGAAGCGCTCCAGACCATTTCACCGAAAGAACTTATATCCATCCTCCCCGAAACCGCTGATAGCTTGAAAAGTCTTTCGCAGATAAATGAAATAGACATGGCTGAGCACTTGCAAGCCTGGAACAAAGCCCAAAAAGGCAAGCTTCGGCACCTTCAGGTCCAGCTAACCAGCGATCAGATGGCGGTGGTAGAAAAAGCTCTAAATCTGATACTGCCTGAAGTTAAAGCTGGTGAAGCTTCCAGCCCCAATTTAAGGGGTTGCGGCATTTACCTGATATGCAAGTCATTTCTGGAATGGAGAGATCGTCAATGAATGCTATCTGCTGTCCTATTTGCTCACAGCCACTATCTGTATCGGTAGCCAAAGGCCGGAAATCCGGGAAGCCTTTTATCATGCTGAAGTGCAACCAGGATGGGCGTCATTTCCGGGCATTTATTACCGATAAGGCATACGTGAGACGGGTGCTAGATGGGTTTGATCTTAATACTGACAAAACTAAAGGGCTTAATTGTCGAGAAGGTAGTATCTGATGAAGGTATGCTGTTATGCCAGGGTTTCGACGGCGGATAAGGACCAAAATCCGGAAACGCAGTTAATGCCGATGCGTGAATTTATTGCTGCTCAGGGTTGGGAGTCATACGACGAGTATATCGATTATGCCCCAGCTACAGATAAGTGTCACCGAACTGCTTGGAAAGCAGTCTTATCCGATGCCAGCAAGCGAAAGTTTGATCTGCTTCTCGTATGGCGGATGGATAGGGCTTTCCGGTCTGTGCTTGATGCAGCCAATACCCTTGAACAACTGCGTACATGGAAAGTAGGGCTGAGATCTTATGCAGAACCCTGGCTGGATACCACCTCTCCGTTCGGCGAAGCACTCTACTACATAACGATAGCCTATGCTCAACTTGAACGGGGCATTTTACGTGAAAGGGTTAAGGCCGGGATGGAAAGGGCTCGTAAAAACGGCATTAAAATTGGCCGCCCTAGGGTAACCGACAGGAAAGGGTTTAAACGCCGTTTTGGAGAGGTTTTGGCGAGGCTTGAATCCGGCAAGGTTTCACAAGCCGAGGCTGCCAGAGAGCTTAATATTGGTTATGCTACTTTAAAGCGGCTGATCGATGCTGGGGAGCAAGGACGTGACGCGGATTAACCGCACAAACCAGGCAAAAAAACCGTTGACGTGTATACGCCCCTCGTATACAATTGGCGGCCAAAACGCCGGAGGCGAAACTGCAGAGGAAATAGTGATAGCAAATTTTTTAAACACCTTAGCCGAGGTATCACTGTCAATAATTCGCCGACTGAATGAAAGCGAGACGATGGAAAAATGAAAGCTGCAGGATATATAAGGGTTTCTTCAGCTTCCCAAGTGGACGGGTATTCCCTAGATGCGCAGGAAAACTTCTTCAAGGACTATTGTAAATCAAGAGGTTGGGAACCGGTCAGGATCTATAGGGAAGAGGGGAAATCGGCACATTCGGATGCTATTTCCAAGAGACCCTGTTTTAAACAGCTGCTTGAAGATGCCGCCAGAGGATGCTTTGATGTTATTGTTGTCCATACACTTGATCGCTGGGCACGTAACCAGCGGATCACGCTGGAGTCGATAGCAACCCTTGGGAAATACAATGTTTCATTGGTTTCAATAACTGAAAATATAGATTACTCTAATCCTCAAGGTAAATTGTTCACCCAGATGCTGGGCTCATTTGCCGAATACTTTTCGGGCTCACTTTCTACCCACGTTAAGAAAGGTATAAAACAGCGGGCGCAAGCAGGAAAACACTTGGGTTGCATTCCCTTTGGTTATGAATCCTGTTGGGAGAAAGGTAGCAAGGGAGAGAAAAAGCTTAAATGCAAACCTGAGCATCCTGCGGGCATACACATTCATCCGGCTGAAGGACCAATGGTCACCGAACTGTTCAGAAGGTACGCCTCAGGCTCAACTACCTTGGGTGAACTAGCCCAGTTGCTCAACGACCAAGGCTATCGGACTAAAAACATTCACCATTATCCTGGCCCAGACGGCATCTTAAAAGGCGGTCCAAAGCTGTTTACTACCGCCTCAGTAAGAGGCATCCTGCACAATATCTTTTATACCGGTAAGGTTAAACATCTCTGGGAGCTGCTGCCAGGATCTCATGAGCCATTGGTAAGCCCGGAAGTTTTCGATATAGTTCAAGCTACGCTAAGGAAAAATTGCGGCCGATCCAGCACCATGAACCCGCATCCTGTAAGAGAATATCTACTTAAAGGGCTTGTAAGGTGTGCTTATTGCGGGATGCCAATGTGGGCACAAACATATTCAAACGGGAGAAAATATTACCGGGAACACAAAAATTCAAGAAGTCATGGCATATGCCCAGAATCTTCAGGTTCGATCCCCTGTCATATTGCCGATGATCAGGTTTCCCAATTGGTAGAAAACATCCAGCTTGGTGACAACTGGCTTGAAGAAGCATTGGCTATTATCGCAATAAAGGATGAGGCTTCCAATATCATGGATAAAAAACAAAAGACGATTGAGAAGCTACGAAGGATGGCTAAAGCATATATTGATGGTTTCATGGAAGATGCTGATTATGACCGACAAAAAAGGTTGCTGCAGATGGAGATCGAATCACTGATAATACCTGAGGTTCAAGCGGTAGAAGAAGCTGGCAACTTGCTACAAAACTTGCCCCGACTCTGGGCACTAGCCACTGAAACAGAGAAAAGGAAAATACTTATCAGCATGCTGGATGCAGTCTATATTGATACTCGCAATAACGTTGTGGTAGCCATAAAACCAAAACCGCCATTTAAACCTGTATTCCAGGTGGCGGTATCGAGTTTGGGTTCTGATATTCACGTAATAAACGAACCACTAAATGGTTCGTCTTTGTTTCTGGTGGAGACGGGGGAGAGTCGAACTCCCCGTCCAGAAAAGATAGCCCAGAATCTACTACAGGTTTATCCGGTTATAATAATCTCGCCAGGCTGATATCAACCGGCAACAATTCAAACCTGGCCAGCCGATTATTTCTTTCGCTCCCGGTATCGGTGTCCCAGGTGCGGCACCCCGGCATTTCGTCACCCAGTACCAGCCCGTCGGGGTGGGGCTGGAGTGGATGGGCCAGCTTAAATTAGCCAGCCAGAACCAGTTCAGGTTCGCCAGTTGTTTTTTTGCCGTTTTTTTATGAGGACCACGGCGCCTCAACCTGCAATTCTGTAACTCCTCTTCCCTGTCGATACCACGCGTCCCCGCTAATGACATAGCTTTAAGCTTGTCTTTTTAAAGTTCGGCTTATCTGGCGTTTGGCCTCACTCTCTATTATAGCATCTTTTTTCTCGTATTGTTTCTTCCCGCGCCCCAGGCCAATACCTATTTTTGCTAAATGCCCCTTGATATAAAGGCTTACTGGAACCAATGTGTAACCTTTTTCTCTGACTTTACGCGCCAGCAAGTTTATTTCGTCACGGTGCAATAAGAGTTTCCTGTCCCGGTTTGGCTCATGGCTGATAGAAAAAGCACTAGCGGATTCATACCGGGGAACATGCGCTCCTATCAGCCATAATTCCCCATCACGTGGTCTGATATAGGCTTCATTCAGGCTTATTCTGCCCATACGAATTGATTTTATCTCGCTGCCGCTGAGTACTATCCCGGCTTCAACGACGTCTTCTATATGATAATTATGATAGGCTTTGCGATTAGTGGCGATTTTTCTGGTTTCCATTTTTTACTCCAACGTAATCAAAGTTAATAATAGCATTATTTACTCTGTTTTATCAGCCGGATGAATATTTGTCTGGCTGATGCTATATTGATAAGCTGAAAACTGTAATACCCAGATGGTTTCATTAGTAGTTCTTGTGGTCGTATTCGTCCTGATCGCTGTTCGGCAAATCGGCCGCTTCCGTTTGCAAATATGGCATATTATGTCGGCTGGAGCCGTTGCAGTACTCGCTGCCGGACAGATCTCCGCAACCGAAGCTATTACTTCTATCAATATAGATGTGATGCTTTTCCTGCTGGGAATGTTTATTGTAGGCCAAGCTCTCGAAGAAAGTGGTTATCTTGCCCATATATCTTCCCGGTTTTTCGGTAACGCCCGCTCACTGGATGCCCTGGTATTGCTGGTGTTGTTTGGGATGGGCTTTCTATCGGCAATACTGATGAATGATACCCTGGCAATAGTGGGCACTCCAGTGGTGGTGATGTTATCTAAGAAAACAAATACTGCCCCCAGAATACTTCTGTTGGCACTCGCTTTTGCAGTTACTATTGGTAGTGTAATGAGCCCAATAGGCAACCCGCAAAATTTATTGGTTGCCAGCCAGGGAGGACTTGCAAATCCGTTTGTTACCTTTTTATCCTGGTTGGCGGTACCGACTGTAATCAACCTGCTGATTGTCTACGTTGTTTTAAGATTATTTTTCTGGCGCCATTTTGCTAATCGTATGCTAGATCGTCAGGTGGAACTTATCAGGGAGGAAAAACTTGCTCGTTTATGTCAGTTCTCCCTCTTGATAATTATTATCATGGTTGGTTTAAAAGTGCTGGCAGTGTTCATCATGCCTGAGTTCGACTTTAGGTTAACCTATATTGCTATAGCTGCCTGCCTGCCAATTGTGTTGCTATACAAACGCCGGTTGGGAGTAGTAAGTCGAATAGACTGGTCAACCCTGGTGTTCTTTGCTACCATGTTTATCTTGATGGAGAGTGTATGGGCGAGTGGTGTATTTCAGGAAACTTTGATTCTTGCGAATGTCGATATCAGTCAGCCTCCAGCGGTTATGGGTATCAGTGTTATTCTCAGTCAGCTAATATCTAATGTTCCCCTGGTTGCGCTTTATTTACCAATGCTGATTGAACAGGGCGCCGGCACTGCTTCTATGATGGCACTGGCGGCAGGTTCAACAATAGCGGGCAATTTTACTATCCTGGGGGCTGCTTCCAACGTAATTATTATTCAGAATGCTGAAAGGAGATGTGGCCAGACTCTTGGCTTTTGGGAGTTTGTCCGTGTCGGGATTCCGTTAACGCTATCAAATATTCTGGTCTACTGGTTGTTTATAAGTATACATTAATTACCAGGCGACCCGGATTTTATGACAAAGAACCGCTGGACGATTTAGCTTTACAAAGGCTTGTTTCAACAGTATTGTTAATTTAAAATGAGCCTGCTGGAATATCGTTTATGAGAATAGAAGGTACTGGTACTACCGAACATATTGGATCGGTGAAAGTGTATGGTGTACGCCGGATGCTGGAGTTGGATTCCGGTTTGGCGACGATTACTACTGCCAGGGGGAAGCCAGAGACCCAAAAAATATCTCTTGAAGATATCCGGAATGTAGAACAGCGGGAATACTCAGAAACACTGGTGCTGGGAGGCGACATTCAGCAGAACGCGCACATATTAAACGCGATCAAGCAAACTGGCCTGGATTATGTTTTTGGTGGCAAGTTTTTTGAGGTAGCCTCCGGCAACGATAAAGGCAAAGCTGTCAAGATTCTTAATGAGCTTTACGAGCTGAATTACGGCGAGGTATTTGCCGTAAGTATAGGGGACAGTGAAAATGACCAGTCGTTGCCCCTGGCGGTAGACGATCCATATCTTGTTCTTGGCTCAGACGGTCGTTGGACAGGCTTGAAAATCCCAGGCTTGAATAAAATAAATGCTATTAGGCCTGAGGGGTGGAGCCAGGCAGTGCACAAACTGCTTCAACTTGATCAGATTAGTGCCTCAATTTATTCTACTGGTGTATAATAATTTATTATTTTCTTGTACCTTGGAGAAGAGTGATGAGTAACGCGGTTCTTGTAATTGATATGTTAAAAGGATTTTACCAGGAAGGATACCCCCTCTATTGTGGCCCAAGCGCGGTCAGGATTATTCCTGAAGTAAGGCGGTTGTTGGAAAAGGAACTAAAACGGGGCAGCAAGATCTTTTTTATTGCGGATTCTCACTCGGTGGACGATCTTGAGTTCAAAATGTTTCCTCCACATTGTATTGCCGGCACAGCCGAAAGTGAAGTCATAGACGAGCTTGCCGCTTTCCCGGGAGAAAAAATAGAAAAAACTCGTTACAGTGCATTCTATGGCACCGATTTGGATATACAGCTTGCACTGTTAAAGCCGGAAAAACTTATTGTTTGTGGAGTATGCACTGATATTTGTGTAATGCATACTGTTGCTGATGCACGCAACCGGGATTATGAAGTTGAAGTGCCAGCCAATTGTGTTGCTTCTTTCGATATTCAGGCTCATGATTGGGCACTCAACCATATGGAAAAGGTATTAGGCGCCAAAATTACCGGTAAGGAGAATTGTTAATGAGCGGCTTACCATCCAGGGATATTTTAAACGGTAATACCGCCGATGTTTATTTCAAGAGGACCATTGACATCCTCAAGGCAGAAGGTCTAAACCCGACGGTAATAATGGAAGTATTCCCCAATCGTAAAGGAGTGCTTTGTGGTATAAAGGAAGCTTTGGGTTTGCTAAAAGCTGTTTTACCCTGCTCGCAGAGCGAGGTATGGGCTATGCCGGAAGGCGAAGTGATGGAAAATAAAGAAATAGTATTGCGCATTAAAGCTCCGTACCAGAGCTTTGGCCTTTATGAAACAGCATTATGTGGGGTGCTTGCGCATGGTTGTGGTTGGGCTACTGCGGCACGGGAGTGTGTAGAAGCAGCGGGAGACATACCTGTGATTAGCTTTGGTGCAAGGCATGTTCACCCTAATGTGGCTGGAGTGATGGATTATGCCGCTATCGTAGGAGGATGTAAAGCCTGCTCTAGCATATCAGGGGCAGATATGACCGGGACTATTCCCAGCGGTACTATGCCGCACTCTCTGATACTAATAATGGGAGATACAGTAGAGGCAGCACTCGCTTTTGACCGGCATATGCCGGAGAGCATTGGCCGGGTTGCACTGGTGGATACATTTAAAGACGAGGCAGAAGAAAGCTTGCGGGTGGCAGAAGCTCTCGGACGGCGTTTGGCCAGTATTCGTCTTGACACTCCGGTTGAAAGAGGAAGAGTTACTGTTGAGCTGGTTAAGGAAGTCAGGGCAAGGCTTGATTTGGCTGGTTACGATTATGTAAAAATATTCGTAAGCGGCGGCCTGGATGCGGAAAGAATCAAATTATTTATAAGCTCCGGAGCTCCGGTAGATGGTTTTGGAGTTGGCAGCTATATCAGCGGTGCACGGCCGATAGACTTTACTGCAGATCTTCATGAGATTGACGGCCAGCCCATTGCGAAACGAGGGCGGATACCTGGTATTACACCAAATCCGAGGCTGGTTCGGATTATATAAATATGGCAACAATACTTTTGGTTGGCGCCGGGGGTTTTTGGGTGCTATCGCGCGATTGAGTCTGCTTAGCAGCCGGATTATTTTTATTGGCATGAGACAGGCGTTTTCATTATAATGAGGCGTTTAATTACCGGGGGTGATGATTGAAACTGTATGCAATTGTTGGAATGGCTGGTGCTGGCAAATCCGAAGCAGCGCAAGTCTTTGAGGATAGTGGTTATATAAAAGTGCGCTTTGGTGATATTACAGATGATCAAATAAAAAAACGCGGGTTGGTTGTCAATGAAGAGAACGAACGGGCAGTCCGGGAAGCTCTCAGAAAAGAATATGGGATGGCAGCTTATGCCATCCTTAACCGCCCGAAGATTGACCAGGCTCTTCAAAATAATCCAGTTGTTATCGATGGGCTTTATTCGTGGGAAGAATATAAGAGTCTTAAAAGCTATTATGGGGAAAAGCTGGTGGTGGTCGCTATACTCGCGTCCCCTGCAACCAGGCACTTCCGGCTGAGTTCAAGAACAATCCGTCCACTTAGTTCAAGCGAAGCCTTGAGCCGCGACAGTTCAGAAATAGAAAACCTCAACAAGGGTGGGCCTATAGCTATGGCAGATTTCAATGTGATTAACGAAGGCTCGCTGCAAGAGCTGTCTGCACAAATCAGGGTTTTGTTAGACCAATGCAGAGGACTTAAATGATTCGCCCTTCCCTTGACGAGTATTTCCTCAAGCTTGCTGCAGTAGTGGCGGAGCGTTCAACCTGTTTAAGACGCCATGTTGGCGCAGTGGCCGTTCGTGATAAACACATTCTAGCTACCGGCTATAATGGTGCTCCGGCTGGAGCGGCAGATTGTCTGGAACTGGGTTGCCTTAGGAATGAAAATAATATACCCTCCGGTCAGCGGCATGAAGTCTGTCGGGCTATCCACGCTGAGCAAAATGTTATTATTCAGGCTGCCCTGCACGGAGTAAGCTTGGAAGGTGCAACTATATATGCAACTCATTCGCCGTGTGTGCTATGTGCTAAAATGCTTGTAAACGCTCGTATAAAAGGCTATGTAAGTTTTGGCGACTATAGTGAAGGTACTTTCATACAGCTTTTTAAAGATGCGGCTATCAGCTATCGCAAAGCTGATAGGCCATCAAATACGATTAGTTTTATTGATTGAGAACAGCTGAGGCAGGCAAAAGTGGCTAAAAATTATGCCAAGGTAATTGTAAATCCGATAGCTGGAGGTGGAGCTACCGGACAAAAATGGGAACAAATCCGCCAACATTTAACCCTGAATGGCCTGGCTTATGATTATGAGTTCACCGATTACCAGGGACATGGCATTGAGCTTGCCCATACAGCTGCCGGCGAGGGATACAGTTTTATTGTCGCGGTTGGCGGCGACGGTACCGTTAATGAAGTTGCAAACGGAATTCTTACTTCCCCTAACCGGGAAAACACCACTCTCGGAGTGATTAATACCGGTACTGGCAGTGACTTTATCCGTACAGTTGGTACTCCAAAAGATCCGCTTGAGGCATGTAAGTTCCTGGCAAGACAGGATCGTTTCCTGATAGATGTTGGGCAGGTAGACTTTTATCGGGAAGGTACCAAAACCAGCCGCTTCTTCGTAAATTACTGCGGTACAGGTTTTGATTCAGAAGTGGCAGAAGCTACCAACCGCATGCCAAGGCCGTCTTTCGTGTCCAATACGGTTCCGTATATCATTTCTCTTTTATGCACTCTGGTTCGCTATCGCAATCGTGATGTCAAGATCAGTATAGATGGCAAAATCCGGCAAGGGCGTTTTCTGACCATAGTTGTTGCCAACGGGCGTTACTTTGGCGGTGGTATGAAGATAGCTCCCGATGCAGATCTGAGTGATGGCAAATTGGATATCGTTACCGTAAACGATGTTGGCAAATTCGAATTGTTAAAAGCTTTTCCCCGTATATATAAAGGCACTCATATTACTCATCCAAAGGTTACCATGTCCCTGGCCACTAATGTGCAGATTGATCCTGGGGAGCGCATGCCGGTCAGCGCCGATGGGGAGCTACTGGGTGAAGGCCCGGCTGCTTTTCGTTTGATACCCCAGGCACTTGCCATTGCCCGTTAAGTATACTGTCATAATAAGCAGTTACAGGTTCTCTCCCTGGTAAGATCCGTTGTAACCCTGGGAAGCCTCGTCAAGGATAAAGAACACCATCTGTGCCAGCCTGGCATCTTTTTCCAGGATAAAACCATCTGGATTAAAGACAGTAAGCATAGACTGTCCTCTTCCTGAGTAACCCGGATCCCATACCGCAGTATTTATGCTCACTCCACTTCGCAATAAGCTGCTTCGCGGAAATACCAGTGCCATCAGATTAAGGGGAAGATTTACAGCTTCATTATAGGTAACGAGATAAGCTCCAGCGGATAGATGAATATATCCGTTATGATCAAATTGGAGTGCGCCAAGCTCTGAAATCAGTCTGTCCTGGTTGGATCGGCTTATTCTGCCAGGCGAAGTAAATGAGAATATATCCTGTACGGTAAGGTCGATGCCGCAAGGTTGCAGCTGTTCTGAAATATCGATGTAACCGCTAACAAGCGCTGGCTCATGATTGACTAACTTTTGTATCTGGCCTGAGTTGAGTATTCCCGGCAAACTATCCTCCGTTGTAAAGATTAATAGCTGGGTATACTTTATCTTGGCGGGGACTGCCGAGTCAAAATCGATAAGCGTTCAAGATAGTTTTATGTTGACCGTAATGCAGCATAAAGCTAAACTCTATACTACTGCCTGAGGATGGTTTTTATTGAAACTGGTAAGTGTTTCCGAGATGATAGCTATTGAGCAGGAATCAGCGTTAAATGGGATTCCGCCTGTTCAATTAATGGAGAGCGCTGGTCTAGCCGTAGCCTTAAAAACCATGGATCTCGCTGGTAACATAACCAGTAGGAATATCATCGTACTGGTTGGTCCTGGCAATAATGGCGGTGATGCCCTGGTGGCAGCAAGACATCTAGCCTGTCGGGAAGCAAATGTTAAAATGGTTATCCCGGTATCAAGTCCTTCTAACCAGGCAAATTTGCAGCTTGCCCTTGAAGCTGGAGCCGGTTTAGTGAATGACTTTTCAGATCTGCAAATACAATTGGCAGATGCTGATATTTGCCTGGATGGATTTTTTGGAACCGGTCGCAGCCGTCCGATTGGTGGAGATTATAAATCTATTCTGCATTCTGTAAATTCCGCGAAAGCCAGGCGCGGAGGCTTGCTAACCATTGCCATCGATGTTCCTTCCGGAATAGATGGTGATACCGGCGCAGTTGATCCTGAGGCGTTTATTGCCGACTATACTCTAACCCTTGGATACCCCAAGCTTGGTTTATACAATTGTGATTCTGCCGTGACAGTTGTTGGAGAGATAGCGATATTGGATATAGGCATTCCTGCTGATATTGGAGTGGCTGCCGATATCGAGCTTGTCGATTGGCGGAAAGCGATCCAGATTGTTCCCCGGCGGCCAATGAATGCCCATAAAGGTACTTCTGGCCGGTTGCTGGTAGTTGCTGGTTCGGATCGATACCCGGGTGCTGCCTTTCTTTCTGCTGCTGGTGCAATCCGGTCAGGGGCAGGATTGGTTACCCTGGCTATTCCCCGTAGTTTGCAGGGTGCAATTGTGTCTCTTCTTCCTGAGGCTACTTATCTTCCGCTTGATGAATTATCCCCCGGGATCATTTCCAGCCAGGCTGCAAGTATGGCGCAAACCTCGTTGGAAGGGTATGCAGCACTTTTGGCTGGTTGCGGGATGGGCCAAACGCGTGAATCTGGCGAGTTAATCTGCTCGCTGGTCAAACAGGTTAAGAAGTACAAACTGCCATTCGTGCTGGATGCTGATGGATTAAATATACTGGCAACCACTCCCGGGTGTTTTAAGAGTATGCCTCCCGGCGGTATACTTACTCCTCATCCGGGTGAAATGGGGCGCCTGTGTGGTTTAAATATAGCCCAAATTCAATCTGATCGTATTGGAATAACCAGCCGAAAAGCCCGTGAATGGAATCAGGTTATAGTACTAAAAGGAGCTTATACGGTAATAGCCAGTTATGATGGCCAGGTGAAGGTCAATCCTTATCCAAATCCGGCCCTGGCTTCTGCTGGTACCGGAGATGTGCTGGCAGGGATTATAAGCGGATTGCTGGCTCAGGGGCTTAAAAGTTTTGACGCAGCCTGGCTGGGAGTGTATCTCCACTCTCGGGCAGGTATTGAAGCTGCTCGGGATTTCGGTAGTATTGGAGTACTGGCAAGCGATCTACTGCCTCTTTTGCCGATAACCCTCAAATCCTTGGCTGAGCCAATTAAACTGGAGGAATAAATATGCTGCTTGCGATAGATATCGGTAATACGGAAACCAATTGGGGCGTGTTTAAAGGTGATATTCTTGAGGCTCGTTGGAGTACTGCCACCGTAATAAATCGAACCATGGATGAATATCGCATATTACTGAATCAGCTTTTGGCTACTCAAAACATCAATACGGGACATGTTCAAAGTGCCGTTATGTGCAGCGTAGTTCCACCGCTAACCGGAATATTTGAAGAAATGCTTGCCGGAATTGCTGGAGATGATACTTTGACAGTTGGGGCGGGAATTAAAACCGGGATCAGGATTCGTATGGACAATCCCAGAGAAGTCGGCGCTGACCGTATAGTTAATGCAGTAGCAGCTCGTTCTTTATATTCGGGTGCTGTTATTGTGATTGATATGGGAACCACAACGACATTCGATGTGATATCAGCAGAGGGTGATTATCTTGGCGGGGCAATTGCGCCGGGTTTAAAAATCGGGGTCGAAACTCTATATAGCCGAACGGCTGTATTGCCACGGGTTGAAATTTCAAGGCCAGAAAAAACAATCGGCACCAATACTATTGCTGCAATGCGCTCGGGTCTGGTTTTCGGCCATGCAGCTATGGTAGAAGGCTTGGTAAAACGGATAAAAAAGGAATTGGGTCATGACGCGACTGTTGTTGCTACCGGCGGCTTGTCGGCAATAATAACACGAGAAACAGACTCAATAGATATTATAAACACTGATTTGACACTTACCGGATTAAAGCTTGTCTACAAGATGAATACAGAGGTATCCGGCTAAGACGTTATTATTCTCATATTGGGAGGAGCATATGCTCGAAGGAAAAGAAGTTGTATTGGGGATAACCGGTAGCATAGCTGCTTATAAGGGAGCTGACATTGCCTCTAAGCTCAGCCAGGCGGGTGCGGCGGTTAACACCGTGCTGACTGAATCGGCTACCAGGTTTATTTCACCACTTACGTTCGAAAGCATTACCGGAAAAAAAGCGCTTGCAGGTCTTTGGGAGAATATGCCTGGAATAACACATATCACTATGGCAGAAAACGCCGATATCGTGCTCATAGCCCCAGCAACTGCTAATACTATAGCTAAGCTTGCAAATGGAATTGCAGATGACATGCTCTCCTGTACTGTCCTGGCGACGCGTGCCCCGGTTATTATTGCGCCTGCTATGCATACTGCCATGTACGAAAATCCGGTGACACAAAAGAATCTGGATCGGTTAAAAGAGCTTGGTTTTATTATCGTTGAACCTGGTGAAGGACGACTGGCTTCGGGAGGTTACGGTAGGGGCAGGTTGGCAGAGACGGACATTATTACCGGCACTGTGAAATGGGTTTCCTCCAAAGACGAAGACCTGGCTGGAAAAAACCTCGTAATAACCTCCGGCGGTACTCGAGAACCTGTGGACCCTGTACGTTATCTGGGTAATCGGTCTTCCGGTAAAACAGGTTATTTTTTAGCTACAGCAGCCAGAGACCGAGGAGCCAGGGTTAAACTTATTACAACCTGCAAACCTTTTGGCGAAGTTGTCGGTATCGACGTAGAGTACGTGGAGACCGCTACCGAAATGCTGGTTTCGGTGAATCGGGCGATCAAGAGTGCTGATTGCCTCATTATGGCTGCTGCGGTTGCCGATTATCGTCCGGCAGAAATCCATAGCAGTAAAATTAAAAAGAAAACTGCGGATATGGATATCAGGCTGGTTGCTACTACTGATATCCTGGCACAAGCCGGGGGCAGTATTTTACGAGTCGGCTTTGCTGCAGAGACAAATAACCTGGAACAGGGCGCTCGTGAGAAACTAGTCTCCAAAAAGCTTGATCTGGTAGTAGCTAATGACGTCACTCAGCCGGACGGAGGTTTTGGATCCGATAGTAACCAGGTAACACTCTTTTTCAAAGATGGTACAGTTGAAAAACTCCCTTTAATGCCAAAGAGCATTCTTGCTCATCGTATCCTGGATTCACTCCGTCTGCCTGGTTAGCCGAATGCAGGTTTCTGATTGAATAAAATACGGTTGGTAAGCAGCAATATGCTTCTGATGTCCTATAAAATTAACCCGGCTTCTAAGTTATTACAAACCATCCGGGTGCAAAATCGCTTCATTAGAAGGTACAATGTAAGTTCATGTTTCAAATTAAGACGAGGGTGATAAATGACTGAAAATAAAATCCGCCAAATGCCTACAGCCTATAATCCATCTGATAGTGAGCATCGCTGGTATCAGTTTTGGCTGGAAAATGGCTATTTCAAGCCGGTGATCGATCCCTCAAAACAGCCCTTTACAATCATAATGCCGCCGCCCAATGTTACCGGTGAATTGCATGTTGGCCATGCCCTTACCGCTACGCTTCAGGATATTATGATTCGCTGGCATCGCATGAAAGGTGACGCTGCTTTGTGGCTTCCTGGGGTTGATCATGCTGGCATAGCTACCCAGGTAATGGTGGAAAAACAACTTGCCAGAGAAGGCCTTAACCGGCACGAGATCGGCCGCGAAGAGTTTTTAAAGCGTACCTGGGAATGGGTCAATAAAATTCGTGGCGCGATCACCAGACAGCATACGAGACTGGGCATTTCCTGTGATTGGTCGAGGGAAGTGTTCACGCTTGATCAGGGTCCGTGCAAGGCGGTAAGAACGACTTTCTATAATCTGTATAAAGAAGGGCTCATATATCGAGGCGAACGTATTACCAACTGGTGCCCAAGGTGCGCAACTGCTCTTTCCGATCTTGAAGTTAATCACCAGGAGCTGGCGGGTAATCTTTATTACGTCCGCTATCCAGTCAGTGGAGAAGAGGGAAGTTACCTGATGGTAGCAACTACACGTCCGGAAACTATGCTGGGAGATTCAGCAGTGGCTGTAAATCCGGCAGATGAACGTTTTACCAGATTTATCGGTAAGAAACTGATACTTCCACTTGTCGGCAGGATAATACCCGTAGTAGCTGATGATGTGGTAACTACCGATTTTGGAACTGGTGCGGTAAAGGTAACGCCGGCTCACGATCCGGTTGATTTTGAAATTGGCCAACGCCATAATCTTGAAATTATAAATATCCTAAACCGGGATGCCACTTTGAATGAAAAAGCCGGCAAGTACGCCGGATTGGATATCGCTAAAGCTCGAAAACAGGTGGTGGCTGAGCTCGAAGACGCTGGATTGCTGGTAAAAGTTGAGCCATACAGTCATTCTGTTGGCCATTGCCAGAGATGTTCATCGGTTGTTGAACCTATTGTATCCAGGCAATGGTTTGTTACTATGGAACCGCTTGCTCGTCCGGCAATAGAAGTAGTTAATGATGGGCGCATCACTATTATACCGGAGCGGTTTAATAAGGTTTATCTTAACTGGATGGAAAATATTCGGGATTGGTGCATCAGCCGCCAGCTTTGGTGGGGGCATCGCATACCGGTTTGGTATTGCCAGGATTGTAGTGAGGTTATCGTCAGTATCGAAGATGCAACCACCTGCCCCAAATGCGGTTCGTCATCTCTCCAACAGGATGAAGATGTGCTGGACACCTGGTTTTCCTCGGCTCTTTGGCCGCACTCTACTCTGGGGTGGCCGGATGAGACAGAAGATTTTAAGTATTTTTATCCTACATCTGTCATGGAAACAGCTTATGACATCCTCTTTTTCTGGGTAGCCCGCATGATAATGATGGGATTAAAAAATACCGGCCAGATACCTTTCAAGCTTGTTTATCTGCATGGTCTGATCCGGGATGAGAAGGGTGAGAAGATGAGCAAAACCAGGGGCAATTCTATTGATCCCCTGAAAGTGGTTGAGGAATATGGAGCATGTGCGCTCCGTTTCGCCGTTTCGACTGGTACTGCGCCAGGGAATGACACCAAGCTCTCTGCCAACAAGCTCGAAGCCGGGAGGAATTTTGCTAACAAGCTATGGAATGCTACCCGTTTTGTTATTCGCAGCCTGAATGAGGCAGAGAGAACCGCTCCGACCAGTTTGAGTTCGATGCCCCCGGAAGACAGGTGGATTCTCAGCCGTTTGAATCGGGTTATAGCTACCACCAACCGGCTGATGGAGGAATACCAGTTCGGCGAAGCCCTTCGCGAGGTTCATGATTTTCTGTGGGGTGAATACTGTGACTGGTATCTGGAAATAACCAAAATCAGGCTGAAAGAAGACACTAGCCCATCGCCGTTACCAGTCTTATTGCAGGTATTAGAAGTGTCTTTACGCTTGCTGCATCCGTTTATGCCATTTATAACCGAAGAGCTCTGGCAGCAGCTTAAACAGGTCAAGCCGGAGCTTGGGCGAGGTTTACCCTCTATCATGATCAGTGATTATCCCCGGGCGGACGAGTCTGCTCTGGATGAAGGAGCTGAAGAGCTGGTTGGTACGCTCATAGAAATAATCCGTTCCATCCGCAACTTGAGGAACGAGCATAATGTTGAACTGTCACATATAGTGGATGTCAAGGTTTTTGCTCACACTCGTACCCGGGAACTGAAAGCATATTCGCCGGTTATCCGATTCCTGGCACGGGCAACCCCGATGTTTTTTGAGAAAAGGGAGGAAATTTCTAGCGAAGATGATATTGTTAGCGTAGGCGAAAAAGCTGATATTGCCGTGCCTTTAAAAAGCCTGGTGGATGTGGAAAAGGAAAAAGCGCGGCTCTCTAAAGAAATCGCATTATTGGAAGTAGACGTGGAGCGTCTTACCGGGCGTCTTGCCGATGAAAAGTTTATTACTCGTGCACCAGCAGCAGTAGTGGATAAAGAAAAAGCGAATCTTCAGGCTCGCAGTGAAAAGCTGGAAAAGCTTAAAGCTGAGTTGGCGAGGCTTTAAGCAGGATTATTATAAAAAAGGCCGCTGTGTAAAACAGCGGCCTTTTTACTTTAACCAGTTAACCTAGTCTTCCCACTCGCCGTGATTACCCGACTTCGAGAAACAAAAAGCCAGTACACCTATTATAATCAACCAGCCAACGATGGCCGAGGCAATAGCTGCTCCTGTCATTTATTTGTCCCCCTTCTTGCGAGATTTTAATAAGCTGAGGCCTATGCTGATAAGCAAAGTTATTAGTAGAATACCCCATATCCAGAGAGATCCCAGGCCATATCCACCATACTCTGTCTTGGATGAATCCCACAGATAGGCTAGGTCCTGAACGAAACCTCCGTATATAACACAAAAAAGCAGTCCCAGAGGAACTACCAGTTTTAACAGCCAGTTCCACCACGGACCTACTTTGATATCAGAGGTTGAGTTCAAATGCAGCCGTAATTTGTCGGCTCCAAACTTCCAGCCTATTACTAATGTTGCCAGCAGGCCGGTGATAATCAGGCCATAGAAAGATACTGAGCGATCAACGATGTCTAACCAGTACAAGCCCGCTTGCGTGCAATATAAAAGACTGGTTAGGAATCCAACTACACATACCCAAAACGTTGTCTTTTTTACACTCCAACCGAATTTATCAGTTAAAGGAGCGATGACGCCGCCGTGGGCCAGGAAGAAAGCAGAGTCTACGCCGATAGTAAACAAGCTCAGGAAGAACAGGATTCCAACAATGGCGTTGCCGCCAGGCATCATAGAGACCGCTGCCGGATAGGTGACAAACGCAAGTCCTAAGCTATTTGTGCTTACATCTGACATAGGGATATTTAAACCTTGTACCAGGAAACCGACTACGCTGAATACAGCAAAACCTGACAAGAAAGCGGTTCCAAGGTCGCCAAATGAAGCGATGACGGTGCTGTTAGTTATATCGGCTTTCTTGGCCACCCAGCTTCCGTAGGCGAACATACCAGCCATACCTACTGACAAGCTAAAGGCCACCTGGCTTGCGGCGCCGAACCATACATCCGGATTAGTCAATTGTGAAAAATCTGGTGACAGGTAGCTGTTAAGTCCTTCCATAGCACCTGGTAGAGTCATACCCCGTACGGTAACTGCAACCAGCAGAATCCATGGAAGAATTACAAACAAGATATGCCATTTGCCTGATGCTTCTGCACCACGGTAGATCGAAAAGAACATTACCGCCCAAACTAACAGCAGACATACTACTGTTAGCCACATGATAGAGCCAAAGTCTCCTAAACCACTGGATAGCTGGAGAATTGTGTCATAAAAGAAACCATTAGCTGCTTCTGCGCCTGCTCGACCGGTACCCCACTCCATCGTAACAGAGCTGATAACAAATCTCAGCGACCAGGCCAGAATAACAGCGTAATAACCAACTATAAGAAAGGCGACCGTTGCAGGCCACCAACCGAGCCATTCCCATTTCTTGCCAATTCCTTCAAATACTCCGGGCGCGCCTTTTTGAAAATAACGGCCCATGCCAAATTCCATCATTAACCATGGAATACCAAACAAAACGACGCATACCAGATAAGGTATAAGAAAGGCGCCTCCACCATACTCTTGTACCAGGTACGGGAACCGCCAGACATTTCCCAGCCCAATGGCTGAACCGATTGCCGCAAAAATGAAAGTGGCTTTGTTAGACCATCTGTCACGTACTGCTTCCGCCAAGTTGTTCCTCCTTTCATAAATCAGATATTTTTTAATAGAGGGACCAAGCCAAGATTAAATAATTAGACTATCGGTTATGTGCACACCCCCTTTTTATAAAGTAATAACCACCATTTGGGTGTATGTTGATATGCCAATTAATCTAAGGATTTGCTTCTTTGCTCGTAGAGACGGGCGCAGGGGCAAATGTAAAAGGCATTGTAACCACATATCAGCTTCAATGTCAATATTATTGAGCCGTAAAATTACTAATTAGTTGGGTTACAATTTTTGTAAGGGTGGGTAAATCTGTATTTGTATCGATTATTTCATGCGCATACTTTCTGCGTTCTCTATCTTTTATCTGCTCCTTGATGCGCACAAGCGCTTCCTGCCTGGGGATTCCGCGCTTTTCCAGCCTGGCAAGCCTGGTTTCCAGAGATGCTTCGGTTACCCATATTGTGTCGACAAGGTCTTGCCAGCCGGCTTCTATGAGCAACGGCGCTTCGATAACCAGTAGTCTATGCTTTGCTTTTGATAAAGATTTGATTAATTCCTCTATTTGTCTGCGGATCAATGGGTGTAACAGCCGGTTTAGAAACCTGGTTTCATAGCGGGAAATGAAAACTCTCTTTGCCAGTTCTTCGCGGTTGATAATGCCATCTGTCTGGATGATTCCGGCCCCAAAACGTTTCACCAGGTGGTTTTTCACAGCCTGGTTTTCCTCCAATATTCGATGGCCAACCTTGTCTGCATCGATAACCTGCGCACCCAGCTCGGCAAGCATAGCTGCGACCGTGCTTTTCCCGCTGCCTATACCCCCCGTTAATCCGATAATTTTCATCTTGTTCATACTGTGGCAAGTCTATCCATTTACGCGATTCCAGTCAAGGGGAATTTTGGAAAATACCTTGACAATAATCTGCTAGAATGCTAAATTGAATTAGCAATCTAAGCATGAGATTGCTAATTTGTTTGAGGGCACTAATTTGTTACGTCCAAGAACCGCCAGGGTACTTAATTCGATAGTTAGCCAGTATATAGAAACTGCCATGCCGGTTTCCTCGTCTGCGGTACTTGCTGGCATTGATCTTGGCGTGTGTTCGGCTACTATTCGTAATGAAATGGCTTCCCTTGAGGAAGCGGGCTACATAACTCGCCACCATCATGCTGCAGGCAGCGTCCCTATGGATAAAGGCTATCGATATTATGTCGGTTCATTGGCACATATCGGTCTTCCAGTAGTAGAGCAATTGCTGATCAATCATCTCTTTCACCAGGTTGAAGACGAGATTGAGGAATGGATGGAGCTGGCTTGCACATTGCTGGCACAGCAGGTGCGCAGTATTGCCATGGTGACCCGTCCTACGGCGCCGGCAACCCGCTTCAAACACATGGAGCTGATTGCTCTTCAGTCGAACCTCGCCTTGCTGGTGCTGGTGCTTGAAGGGGCACGTGTCAAGCAGCAATTGCTTAATCTGGATCAGGCAATTAACCAAGAAGAACTGTCTGTGATTGCCAATAAACTGAGCAGTGCTTATAAGGGTAAAATAACTCACCAGATATCTGCAAGTAGTGGAGATCTCAACCCTATAGAAATGGCGGTGACTGAAATTATAATACGGCTTATGCAAGCCGAAGGTCGGGCAGGACAGAAAGAATCATTTGTAGATGGACTGCCGTATCTTCTCGGCCAACCAGAATTCAACCGGGGGGAGAATTTGAGTAGTGTGCTGAACCTGGTGGAGCAAAAACGGCTTATTGAACTGATGAATGCAGTTAGCAGTCCTGGTCATCAGGTGGATGTTCTTATTGGGCAGGAGAATATAGTAGAAGATGCCCATGACTTCAGCCTGGTAATGAGTAGGTACGGTGTGCCCGATGAGTTTACCGGAACCATCGGAGTAGTAGGCCCCAAACGTATGCAATATCCCAAGGTAATTGCACTTGTTGGCTACCTTTCTCTTGTCATGAGCAAGCTGGTAGCCGAGCTTTATGGCAGGGATCTCTCCGGACTAAATGAAGCAGACCATCAGAATTAGAACAGAAAGCGCCTATGAAGGAGATTATAATTTGAAACAGGAAAAAGATCACCGGGAGCTTGAGAACGATAAAACTCGTGATACCCCGATACCGGCTGGTGAGCCAGGGGCAGAAGCAGTGAAGCCCATTTCGGCCGAAGAAATGCTAAGAACAGCCGAGGAGAAGGCAAATGAATACCTCACCCGGCTACAAAGAGCGCAGGCAGATTTTATTAATTTTAAACGTCGCGTAGAACAAGAGCGTTCTGATTATGTGCGCCAGGCAGGTGCAGATATTATTCTGGGAATTCTTCCGGTTCTGGATGATATTGACCGTGCCCTTGAAGCAGTTCCCGGGGATATTATTAATCATCCCTGGGTCGAAGGAGTCAGGCATATAAGCCGTAAGCTGCATTCCGAGCTTGAAGCCCGGGGTTTGCAGAAAATGGAAGCCAGGGGAAAAGTGTTTGACCCTAATGTTCATGAGTCGGTGGCACTCGCTCAAGGGAAAGAAGATATCGTGATCGAGGAAATTAAACCTGGCTATATGCTTTATGACCGGGTGCTGCGACCTTGCAGTGTTATAGTTGGCAACGGTGAATCAGTGCCGTGTTCTGAAGCAGAGAACAAAAATAAAAGAACACAAAATTAAAAATACAGATTTTATTTGAGGAGGCAAATGCATACATGGCAAAAGCAATTGGTATAGATCTGGGAACGACTTTCTCCTGCATGGCAGTGATGGAAGGCGGGGAGCCAACCGTAATTCCCAATGCAGAAGGTAACAGGACTACTCCTTCTGTGGTGGCAGTTTCCAAAAATGGAGAAAGATTGGTTGGCCAGGTTGCCAAACGTCAGGCGACTACTAATCCGGATAATACAATATATTCCATCAAACGTTTTATGGGGCGTAAATGGAATGATCCCGCCGGCAGGGAGTTGCCAGTTGGGGAAGACGCCAAGCGCAAAACCTATAAAATATCCCAGGCTGCTAATGGCGATGTTAGGGTAGCTATGGGAGGTAAGGACTACTCACCACCCGAGATTTCGGCTATGATCCTGCAAAAACTCAAGACAGATGCGGAAGCGTACCTGGGGGAAAAAGTTACTGAAGCGGTAATAACTGTTCCGGCATATTTTAATGATTCGCAACGCCAGGCAACCAAGGACGCAGGTGAAATTGCCGGCTTGAAAGTACTGAGGATAATCAACGAGCCAACAGCTGCATCGTTATCTTATGGTTTGGACAAGAAAGGCGATGAGACAATAGCTGTTTATGACCTGGGTGGCGGTACATTTGATATTTCTATTCTGGAAATCGGAGACGGTACTTTCCAGGTAAAGTCAACCGCTGGCGATACCCACTTGGGTGGTGATGACTTCGATCAAAGAATTGTTGATTGGTTGATCGAAGAGTTCAAGAAAGACCAGGGGATCGATTTGAGCAAGGACAAAATGGCTCTTCAGCGCCTGCGTGAGGCCGCCGAGAAAGCAAAATGCGAGCTTTCTACTGTTCAGCAGACTGATATCAATTTGCCGTTCATTACTGCCGATGCTTCTGGCCCCAAGCACCTTAATTTTAATTTGACACGGGCAAAGTTGGAACAAATGGTAGCTGACCTGGTTGATAAAACCATGGAACCCTGCAAACAGGCACTCAAAGACGCTGGCAAAACCAGCGCCCAGGTTGATGAGGTAATCCTGGTTGGCGGTCAAACTCGTATGCCCCTCGTTCAACAAAAAGTAACTGAGTTCTTTGGCAAAGAGCCCCACAAAGGGGTTAATCCGGATGAAGTCGTTGCTATAGGAGCTGCGATACAGGCGGGTGTGTTAAAGGGTGATGTGAAAGATGTTCTACTGCTAGATGTAACGCCGCTTACCCTGGGCATTGAGACTTTGGGGGGAGTCATGACTCCGCTTATTACCCGTAATACGACCATTCCGACTTCAAAGAGCCAGGTATTCTCTACTGCCTCGGATAACCAGCCCAGCGTGGAGATACATGTATTACAGGGTGAGAGGTCAATGGCAAACGATAACCGTACACTCGGTCGTTTTATGCTGGATGGAATTCTGCCAGCCCCCAGGGGTGTTCCCCAGATCGAGGTTACGTTTGATATCGATGCGAATGGTATTTTAAATGTAGGTGCTGTAGATAAAGGAACCGGAAAACAGCAGAAGATCACCATTACTTCCTCCTCAGGTTTATCCAAAGATGAAGTTGAAAAAATGAAGAAAGAAGCCGAGCTTCATGCCAGTGAAGATGGTAAACGGAAGGAAGAAATAGAGATCCGTAATATTGCTGACAACTTGGCGTATACTGCTGAAAAAACATTAAAAGAGCAAAAGGAAAAAATTCCCGGAGAGCTTGCCCAGGAGCTTGAAACCAAGATCGGGGCAGTTAAAACTGCTTTGCAGGGACAAGATGTAGAAGCGATAAAGAGTGCCCAGCAGGAGCTTTCCGATGTGATGCAAAAGGTAGGTTCAGCCGTGTACCAGCAACAGCCTGCAGGCTCAGCTGAGGCCGGTCAGGGTGCAGAAGAACCGGCACCTGAGAGTGGGGACGGTAAATCTGATGAAGGCACCGTTGAGGGGGAATACCGGGAAGTATAGAGCTTGAGGGGTACAACCCCTTTAGTCTAAAATATATCTACAGGGTTTATCTTTAGCCCCTCTGGCAAGTTGATGCGAGAGGGGCTATTAATGGCTAAGAGAATTATGGCAGTTAAAAGAGATTATTACGAAGTTCTGGGAGTACCGAAAAACGCTACCCCTGAAGAAATTAAAAAAGCCTTCAGGCGTCTGGCCAAGGAGCACCACCCTGATCGAAACCACGAGGAAGGCTCGGCAGACCGTTTTAAAGAGGTTAACGAAGCCTATGAAGTGCTTTCTGACGAAGACAAGCGCAACGCTTACGATCGTTTTGGTCATGCCGGAAGCGGTGCCCAAGACTTTAATGGATTTGGCGGTTTTGGTTTTAATGGTTTTGGGGATATTTTTGATGCTTTTTTCGGGGCTTCCACAGAGGCTGAGACGGCTCCCCGGCCAGGTTCAGATATCCATGCTCGGGTAACCCTTGCATTTGAAGAAGCTGCCCTGGGTTGCGAAAAAGAAATCACTATCGATCGTGTTGTGAGCTGTTCACATTGTCATGGATCACGCAGTGAGCCGGGTACAAAAACGTCACGCTGTCCGGATTGTGATGGTCGTGGGCGTGTACAGCGTGTACAGCAAAGTCTGTTTGGCAGGTTTACCAATATTGTTACCTGCCCCCGGTGTGGAGGCGAAGGGCGTATCATTGATCAGCCTTGTAGTGAATGCCGCGGATCGGGGAAAGAACGCCGGAAGAATACGTTAAAAGTGACCTTTCCGGCAGGTATTGATAATGGTAATGCTATTCGGCTTACAGGAGAAGGAAATGTGGGTGACAGGGGAGGTCACTACGGTAATGTATATATCACTGCCGAAGTTCTTCCCCATAAATATTTCCGGCGCGAGGGCTTCAATGTTCACTATGATCTGGAAATAAACTTTGCCCAGGCAGCCTTGGGTTGCGAGGTCGAAGTTCCAACTCTTTATGGTAATGAGAAAGTAAAAGTCCCGTCAGGTACGCAATCGGGTACGGTTTTTAAACTAAAAAATAAAGGCATCCGCCGCTTGCAGAGGAGCGGACAGGGTGATCAGCTGGTAAATCTGCGGATTCTTACACCCGATAAGCTTAACAAGGAACAGAAAAAGCTTTTCGAACAACTCTTGGAAAGCTTTAATGGTGGAAAACCAGTTAAAAGAAAGGCGAAAAGCTAACCTTTGTGGGTGCGTTTCAGGAAAGAAAACAGATTCCAGCGCTTGCCAGCTAATTCGTGTCTTCCCTCTACACCCAGAATGCCATCTAGTATACGTTCAGCATTAGTCCCACGATACAGGATATCGTAAAGACCTTCCGTTATTGGCATTTCCAGCCTCAATTTCTGGGCGATGTCCCATACCGCGGCAGTAGTGGTGACTCCTTCAGAGACCTCTGAACCTAGTGCCTGTTTGATTTCATCCATAGTTTTCCCGTGGCTGAGCTCGTAACCTACGAAATGATTGCGGCTCAAGGGGCTGGCGCAAGTTGCGATCAAGTCTCCCAATCCGGATAAACCGGATAACGTGAATGGGCTTGCCCCCATCGCCAGGCTGAGGGCGCTCATCTCGGTTAGTCCACGGGTAATAAATGCAGCTTTGGCATTATCTCCATAATTAAATCCGTCTATCATGCCAGCCCCAATAGCAATAATGTTTTTAAGTGCTCCGCCAAGTTCTACACCAACAACATCATGCTGGATAAACACGCTAAAATTTGGAGTTGCGAGCAATTTTTGCGCCTTGCGAGCTACATCGTCTTTTTGAGCTGCTACAACCGATGAGGCTGGCAATCCCTTTAGTATCTCCCTGTAAAGATTGGGCCCTGACAATACGCATATCCTGTCTGCCAGTGAACGGTCTATTTCTTCGGCAACAACCTCACTCATGCGCTTATTTGAGCCCAATTCAAAGCCTTTAGCGGCGCTTATTACCAACATTGGTGGCTTGATGTGCTTTTTTATCGTCCTGATATTGGTTCGCATTGTTTGGGAAGGAACTGCCAGGATGACTGCTTCGGCTTTATCCAGGGCTTGCTCAGTGTTTGCAGTTACAGTAAGGTTTCGTGGAAACTTAATACCTTGAATTTTGTCAGAATTAAAGCCTTCCCGTGATACTCTCTCGGCTTCTTCTGATGTACGTGCCCAAAGGCAGACGCTCAAACCCTTGTTTGCCAGTATATAACTCAGGGTCATGCCCCAGGTAGTGGTTCCGATAATAGCGATCTTTTGCATATTATTTATAGTTGTTTTACAGGCATTATTTCGACTTATTCTAGTCTAATTTTTCTCTTTTGTTAAAACGCCTTTCCTTGCCTGCCAACAGGCGTTTGATATTATCATGATGAGCAAGGATTATAAACACGGTCCCCACCAGGGCAAAAAAGAGGTATTCCAGGGGATAACCACAAAGCAGGGTGAGTGGAACCAGCATCGCATATGCACCGACGATCCCTGTGATGGAACCCAGAGAAGCATAACCGGATATCAGGGCTGTTACAATCAGAAGTGCTCCACCGAAAAGGCCGGCTGGAGGGCACATTGCTATCAGTGCCCCAAAAAAAGTAGCTACTCCACGTCCACCCCTGAAACCGGCAAACACTGGCCATACATGGCCTACAACAGCTGCCATACCTGCCAGCGTCTGGGCAAAGATAGCACCAAGCCCGGAGTTACCAATTGAAATCACACCACTGCCAAGTAATGCTCCGGCAATCAATACACTTACCGCACCTTTGGAAATATCCAGAAGGGCTACCACCAGAAATGCTTTACGTCCGAGTGTTCTGAGGACGTTGGTGCCACCGGTGCGCCCACTTCCAAATTGGCGAATGTCTACTTTGGCTATCAGCCAGCCTGTGATGAGTCCCCAGGGAATGGATCCTATAACGTATCCCAGCAAGGTTGCCAGGATTAATTTAAACACTGTCAATCAGGCTTCTCCCCGGTTTTTAAAAACCATTTTGATGGGAGTTCCTTCAAAGCCGTAGTTTTCCCGCAACCGGTTTTCCAGGTACCGCTGATAGGAAAAATGTACCAGGGATGCATCGTTAACAAAAAATACAAAAGTCGGCGGTTCTACCTCGGCTTGGGTGGCATAAAAAACCTTTAATACCTTTGAACCTTTGCGGGGTGGAGCTTGTCCGGCAACAACCCTCCCAATAAAGCCATTCAGTTCACCGGTACCAATACGTTTTTTCCTTTCCTCTCTAATTTTTCTTGCCTCAGGAACTAATTTGTTAACCCCCTTGCCGGTTTTGGCTGAGGTATACATTATTTTGGCATACGGCATGAATTTAAAACGTTCTCCAACAAGTTGGTTATATTCGGCTTGTTCTGTGTGGCTTATCAAATCCCATTTGTTTACCACCAAAATAACACCTTTACCGGCTTCTTGTATGAAATTGGCAATATGAGTGTCTTGGGCAGTTGCTGGTTCGGTAGCATCCAGTAACAGCAAGGCTACATCTGCGCGATCGATTGCTCTCAAGCTGCGTACTACGCTATATTTATCGACTCCTTTGCCGACTCTCCCCCGCCTTTTAACACCTGCGGTATCTATTAGCACTACTGGGTCGTTGTCAAAGTTCAGAACCGTATCTATGGCATCCCGAGTGGTACCGGGTATATTGCTTACGATTACCCTGTCTTCTCCCAGCAGTTTATTCAGCAGCATTGATTTTCCTACGTTCGGTCTTCCTACGAGGGCAATTTTCAGCATATCTTCCTGGGTAGCATCCACAGGGAGGCTTTTGGGAATCATTGACACTATTCTGTCAAGCAGGTCGTCAATCCCCAAGCCATGATAAGCGCTGATTACCGAAGGATCTCCCATTCCGAGGGAATAGAAGTCAACTGCCATTGTTTCTCTCTTCGGGTTATCCGCTTTATTGGCTACCAACAAGAGCTTTTTCCCTGTTTTCCTGAGCCAGTCTGCCATTTCCATGTCGGATGGGATTACGCCATCCGCAGCGCTGACAAGAAAAAGTATAAGATCGGCTTCACTCACCGTTTCTTTTACTTGTTGGTTTACTCCCTCATCTATCATGGATGAAGGGTCTGCAATCAGGCCTCCGGTGTCGATCAGGGTGAATTCCGTTCCCTGCCAGGTGATGGTTGATATTAAACGATCACGTGTGGTTCCAGGAGTATCGGACACGATTGCCATGCGTTTTCCGTACAAACGGTTCAATAGTGTGGACTTTCCCACGTTATAGCGCCCGATAATAGCTACTACCGGTCTTGAGATACCAATAGCAGGTTGATTATATAAATTATCTTCTGACAATAGTTAAACCTCTTTGCTGTAATTGTGTGTTTATCATCCCCGGGTTTACCGCCTCTTCCCGTCTACTTTATCCTGCTGATCTCGGGCGCCAACTTGATAGAAGGAGGTTCTATTTCGATGCGGGCAACTCGTCTTAATGCAGCAATAAGGTCGCGAAACTGGTGTACAAATGTATTATACTCTACACCGAACTTTTGGTATTGTTCGAGCGATTCAATAGGTACATCCATTCGGTTGGCTATTTCGGCAAATTGCTCAATATATTCCTGGTACATATTAACCATTATCCAAAGTTCTTTAGCAGAAACCCTCAAATATGCGCTGTAGCGACGTGTCCGGTGGTCAGTTTCCTGGCGGGTATTGAAGCTGTCGCACCAGGTGTTGAAAACACGTTGTGCATTATCGCAGGAACGCGCCCATTCCCACAATTTGGTATTATCGGTACGGTAAAGGCTATTGATGATGGCAAATATTGATAGAGAAGATTCTCCCATAAAGCGCCGGTAAAAATAACCGGAAAGCTCCTTAAGACTCTCGGCGGATTCATCCAGCATTTTTTCTCTTGCTCCAACTGCCAGCAGGGCGATAAAAATGATTAGAACGCTGGCGATGCTGGCAATGAAGGCTTCAATAGGCCAATCGAGAAAATAGCCTGCCATTGCCAATGCGGCAATGAGTATAGCTGCCCATCCGCGGGTAATTACTGCTTTAATCGCGTTCATACCCTCTTCCTTTCCGGCTTTATCTGCCGATCGAAATCTCCAACCCTCCCAATAAATAGGCTATCACAGCGCCAGCAACGTGTGCCCGGTTCTCAGCCTGGTCAAATACCACCGAATGAGGCCCATCAAGGATGTCTCCGTTTATTTCTTCTCCGCGGTGGGCTGGCAGGCAATGCATCACGATAACTCTTTCCGGGGCATGGCATAAAAGCTCGGAATTAACCTGGTAACCATAAAAATCGTTCCTGCGTTTTTCTGCTTCTGTTTCTTGCCCCATACTGGTCCAGGTGTCTGTATAGATAACATCAGCTCCCTGCACTGCTTCAACTGGATTATCCAGGCACTCGATGTGGGCTCCAGATTGTATTGCATATGTGTAAGCCTGATCTGTGATATCAGGCTGGATTTCGTATCCTTTGGGAGCGGCAATAGAAAAATCAGCGCCCAGCATAGCTGATAACAGCATCAGGCTGTTGGCAACATTGTTGCCATCGCCAATATAGGCAATTTTAACGCCCTTGACAACACCTTTATGCTCCATTATCGTGAGCATATCAGCTAATGCCTGGCAGGGGTGTTCAAGATCAGAAAGAGCATTGATTACCGGAATTTCGGCAGTTTCAGCAAGCTCAATCAAACTGGAATGGCTGAATACCCTGGCTGCAATTATATCAACATAACGCTCGAGTACTCTGGCAACATCAGCAACCGGTTCTCGCTTGCCTAAACCCACCTCTGGTGGCGAGAGGTATATGGCTTTTCCGCCGAGGCGCATCATTGCAATTTCAAAGCTCACTCTCGTTCTTAGTGAAGGTTTTTCAAAAAGCAATGCCAATACTTTACCATGGGGTATCCCGTGAAATCTGCCAGTTTTAAATGCAAACGCATCATTTAGCAGGGTTCGGGCAGTTTCTGGAGTTAAATCAAGTACCGATAATAAATTCTTGCCGTTCAAGCGCGCCTCCGAACGAAATGTGGTTTACAGTATAACATAAACCATTTTTGCGTACAGCGAATTTGGCCACATTTAGGTACCCTCACAATTCAACTGAGTTCAAAAAACAACACATTGAAAATCTTACTCTGTTAATTCTTCAGTACTGCAGTTACATAGATAACTATTGAGCCTCCGCCCCAAGAATATATATCGTCTTGCTTATTGTAAATATCTATAATAAGCTCGTAGGTGAACGAGACAAGCCATTCTGTATCCGGATTTAACGTAACAGTTACGGAGCTGCTGTTTACTTGCTCTCCACCGTAGGACCAGTACATTTCCTTGAATACCGGTTCGTGATATTCGCTCCAGCTTTCGGGTTCTGCAAATCGGAGGTTGCTTACGATTGCCTCGGCATCAAGCATCACAGGTTTCCCATTGTCTTCAAAGTCGATATCCAGTTGTAATGTATCCCCGAATACTTCCTCTCTTGTTATCACAAAGGGTCTTGCGGAGTTTAGGGTGAAATCCACATCTACCAGGAATTTGTCGTTGTAAATCTTTGCCGTTCTAGTGTTGGTATAAGGTTCTATTTGAGCCTCCTTACCTATCGTTATCGTTACATACCCATTGGAAGGGGCTGAATTGGTTACAATAAAATAAAGGTAATTTCCATCCTCGAGCATTATTTCCAGCGGTTCGTGGGTGAGGGCATCGCTTGCGATAACGCTTTCTTTATCTGGTCCGCTCGTAATCACATACTGCACCCTAATTCCAGAGGTAGGCTCTATTGCGCTTATACTTACAGGGGAAATCTCGTGCTTCTTGCTGCTAATTTTCACTCCGAATAGACTTGATGCGTAGCTCTGGTCTGTATTTATTGTCTGGTTGATTGTTCCTCCAGCATCCAGGTCCAGGTTTTCTGTGATAGATGCAACATCCGAGAACAAGTCTGTTTGTAGAGCTTCTGTTTTTATAATGCTTGTGAACAGAACGTTGTAGACGAAGCTGTTATACAGTTCTGCCAGCGAGCCCCCTTTGGAGCTGATAAAGGTATTCAGGTTTGCCAGTGCGTTGCCGCTACCGTTCATCACACCTTCGAACAGGTCTTTGAAGCCATATCCGTTGTCTACCAGGAATTTGATGAAATGGGCAGTCTGGTACATATGAAAGGTTGAACTGCTGGATATGCCGGTTTTGAGATAGCTGTAAGGGAGCGAGTCTTTCAGGCCGTGAGAAGTGGCTATGTGTGCCGCAGCATAATCGGCGGTAGCCTCCATAAACCAGCGGTTGGCTGCCATGGTGGCGAAAGTAACGTACTGGTTTTGCACCGCATGGAACAATTCATGGGCAGAGACCATATGCAGTTCCTGCTCATCAATATAGGTTA
Organism: Dehalococcoidales bacterium; assembly: GCA_028717385.1. NCBI lineage: Bacteria > Bacillati > Chloroflexota > Dehalococcoidia > Dehalococcoidales > Dehalococcoidales bacterium. The sequence goes on from JAQUNW010000014.1 coordinate 30,573, forward strand.
CAGGTATTTCAATGTTTTTGGAAAACCACCCCCATTCAGCTTCCTTGTCTGAATCCCACTGGTCAATATAAACCCGGGTGTGGTCCGGCATTTTGAGGTTTAAGGCACTGTAAGCCTTGCTGGCATCATACAAGCCAGTTCTGACGATGGCGGCGTATTCATAAATTGGATCGCCGGAAGCCACGCTGCCGATTACTGGTGCGTTAACATCTTTATTAAAATATATGGTGAACCCGGGCAGGGTTGATGTTACGTACTTGTCCTCTAATCCGAAGATGGACCAGAGGCTGAGGTGGCTGGTTTTCACCGCTACGCTGGATTTAGCTTCGTTGATAATGATGTCCACTTCCTGCCAGGCTTTGTATTCTTCGTCATAGAAAGCCACCGCCAGCTGATCTGCCGATTCCAGTTCGGCGCTGAGTGAAGACTGATCATAGCTAAACTCAAGAGTTATCTCCCCGCCCAGTT
>JAQUNW010000015.1 GCA_028717385.1 Dehalococcoidales bacterium
CCTTTGCCAGTAAAAAATTACAAGCACAACAACAAACGCAGAGTTTATTACTTCTGGGATCCGGTATTTCATTTTTAAAGATATCTGGTTATCATCAGGTTTGAAAGTTCATTAAGCATAACAAGCGTATGTTCAGCTGCTTCTTCAGTCAATGTTGAAAGTGAGCAACTTGGAGTGAGCAGGCTTTTTGAAGCCAATTGCTGAAAAGAAATTCCCTCTCTTGTAAATTGAGCCATGGTTTCTTCAAGGCGGTCCTTAAGGCTGGCGGGAGTCTCCCTGACAATTTCGGCTTCAGAATTGGGAACTATTCCCCAGGCGATCCCTCCGCCCCTGCTCAGCAACTGCTTTACTGCGTCTGGGTAAAGACTGAGGGTGTTTCCATATTGGTAGGCATCGAACGATAATATGTCCAGGTTAGTGGAGAGTACCAGCCCCCAGTCGGTATTGCCGCAGCAATGAATGCCTTTCAAGCCATTTAATTTACCAATTACTTCATTAATTAATTCTCTTGTCTTTTCTTGAGACAGGTTGAAAAATGCTGAACCATAACTGGACATGGCGGGTTCATCTACAAATATGATGGTGTTTTTGTTCAACTGGCTTAACGCTGCTTCCTGCCAGGCTGCACTCATCGCCAGCATACGTGCGGCGGCATCAGAAAGTATTTCATCATACAGGATAGATTTGCCGTTGTCGTCATTAATACCCAGGCACCAACTTATCGGCCCGGTTATTTGGCCTTTTACTGCCCATGAATGAATACCAGTCAAGCTCAAAAAACAATGGAGCCCGGCAGCGTATTCGACAGGAACGGCGTATCTACTATAATTGCCGGTTAGATATGCATCGTAGAGGCTCTCGAGAGACTTCTCAAGTTCATCTGAACGGCTAAAGGCTGCTTCTCCATCAACAATACTCAATCCGGGAAAACCTCTGGAAAACTGTATACTCATAGATTCCAAACTGGAACACCTGGGCAGCTGTGGCCAGGCAGGAATGTCTTTCAGATGGCGTGTTATCAAGTTACAGGCGGCATCAGCATCCACATGCGGCATGCTGCCGATTATGGTTGTTTTAAAGTTGTAATCGATATGACTCATTGCAGGTTTTATATTTCCAGATACTTGCTGGTAATAAGTTTAAGTTCTTCTATTCGTTGTTTCTTTATAACCTTTGGATCGGTTACTATTGCATTGCTCAGTGCGCTGGTGCAGCTGCATTTTTCTATCGAAGGCAGATTAGGTATCACCTGGCGAATTATTTCTTTTGAAACCTCCGTGTTTTGATGCAATGTCCTGAGTATCATGTCGACCGACACTGGCTCTTCGCTTTCATGCCAAGCATCGTAATCGGTGACACATGCAATCGTAGCATAGCAAATCCCGGCTTCGCGAGCCAGTTTTGCTTCAGGAAGAGCAGTCATGCCGATAACATGCGCACCCCAGGAGCGGTGTAGCATGGATTCAGCGCGGGTAGAAAAAGCCGGGCCTTCCATTACGATGTAAGTTCCTCCAAAGTGGATATTAACCCCGGTCTTTACGGCTGCATTAAAAACCGCTTCTGCAAGACTTTTGCATACCGGATCGGCAAAGGATATGTGGGCAACCAGTCCTTGTCCAAAGAAACTGCTCCGACGCTGGGTAGTTTTATCGATAAACTGATCTGGTATTACGATATCTCCCGGGTGAATCTCCTCCTTCAGGGATCCGACGGCGTTGAAAGCCAGTATTTGCTCAACACCAATCATTTTCAAAGCACAAATATTTGCCAGAGCTGGTATCTCCCCGGGTGAGAAATGATGCCCTTTGCCGTGCCTGGGCAAAAAGGCAACTCTTAACTGGCCTAGATCGCCGGTTGTTATAGTATCGCTGGGCTTACCGAAAGGTGTGGTAAGATCGAGGGTTTCTATGCTGCTCAAGCCCTCGATTTCATATAGTCCGGTACCTCCAATTATGCCAAGTTTGGCTGCTTGCATACTTAACCTCCAATCTAACCAGATTATATAAGACCATAATTAATGATTCAATTTTGCTGATGATTCAACAGTTGGCAGTGTGTAGATCATTTTATTATTGGCAGAGTGTAAACTCAGCAAGAAATATGGAAATAAGGCCAGGTTTTCGTCGCAAATTTGTCTATTGCGTCTAATTTGGCGGAGGCAGGTTAAAAAAGACGATCAGGATTATTCGAGCAGCGCAGCAATATCTTCGGCTTTTATAACACCTTTTTCAGTGATATAGCCGCTGATGAGGCTGGAAGGCGTTACATCAAAAGCAGGATTCAGGGCTCGGATATCAGGTGGAGCCGAAGGGTGAGATAGGAAATGAGTGACTTCTTCCGGATTTCTTTCTTCAATTATGATATCACGACCGGTTAAGGTTTTGGAGTCGAAAGTAGTGGTAGGTGCTGCTATATAAAATGGTATATTGTGGTTTTTGGCTAATACTGCCAGGGTGTAAGTCCCAATTTTGTTGGCAGAATCTCCGTTTAGGGCAATTCTATCGGCACCGGTAATTACCATATCCACCTTACCGAGCTGCATGAAATAACCGGCCATGGAATCAGTTATCAATGCAAAAGGGATGCCCTCGGCCTTTAGTTCGAAAGCTGTCAATCTGGATCCCTGCAGTAACGGACGGGTTTCGGTGGCGATTACGTTAATCTTTTTCCCCTGATGGAATGCATGTTTGATAACGCCGAGAGCACTGCCATATCCAGCTGTAGCCAACGAACCGGTATTGCAATGAGTAAGGATTGTGGCCTTGTCAGATATAATTTCAGCTCCTTGTCTGCTGAGCTCCAGGTCAGTCGTAGTCTGTTCTTGATGTATTTTAACGGCTTCCAATGTCAATTTCTCTCTGGCGCTGCCGGGAGTACTGCACTCAAGAGCAACCTGGCGCATCCTGATGGCCACTTGAAAAAGGTTTTGCGCAGTCGGGCGGGTAGATTTTATTTCCGAAATTGCCTGTTCAAGCTCAGTTAAAAACGAGGCCATTTCCGGAGTTTTTATAGCCAGGGCTGCTAGTGCTACTGCATACCCGGCAGCGACTCCAATGGCTGGTGCTCCACGTACGGCCAGCTCTTTGATAGCCTGACAAACATCTGTATAATCGCTGATTTCCAGGTGGCTTATTTCCGCCGGAAGCCTTCTCTGGTCCAGAATATGCAGGATATTGTTTTCAAAATAAAGCGGCTGCATGCATCAGGCTCTCATTTTGAGTCTGAAGAGGATAATACCTAAGCTGAAAGCAACTATAGCCCAAATGGTAAGTATAATGATGCTGTTAGACACAGCAGAAAATTCAGCACCGCGTATAATAACCATTCGGGCGGCCGATACAGCATGAGAATAGGGGAAAATATCTCCCAGAAACTGAATATAACCAGGCATAATCTCCCGTGAAAACCAGACTCCAGACAGGACTGCCAACGGCATAGATATTATCCAGCACAAAGGCTCAGCTTGATTTTCGCTCTTGGACAAAGCGGCTACTATCATACCGATACTGATGGAACAAATGGCTGTCAGGAAAAAAATCAGAAATGCCAGCGCGATGTTGCCAACTATGTTCATACCAAAAGCCATCCCCAGCAGAATGAATATAATAATTTGCACGATGGCCACTACCAGCATGCTGGCTGAATAGCCAGCAATAAATTCCCACGGGTAGGTCGGTGTAGCCAAAAGGCGAGACATGAAACCGGTTTCTTTATCATGCACCATTATCCGGGCTGATGTAGGTACCATGATCAGCAGGCCGAAGATTATAATGCCAGGTGCAATAAAATCTATCTGGCTCACTTCAGTCTCGACATTTATATGATGGGTGTGGATGGTAACCGGAATGTTGACCCTGGCGAAATTTCTGACTGCGACGTTGATGGTAGATATAATCTGGCTGGAAACAGTTAAATCACTTTCGTCGTAGACCAGTTCGAGTATTATATCGGGATCCTGGTTTTGCCAGTTCTTGTTTATTTCTTCTCCGAAGCCGGCAGGCACAACAAGGGCTGCTTTAATATCGCTGTTTTTTAAGCTTTCAGTAGCTTGCGTGTCGCTTTCGAAGGTGGCAATTTTAAGTATGGGAATATCAGATAGCACATCATTGATAAATTGACCAGATATTTCAGTTTTATCTTCATCGACTACGCCTATTGTGTAGGAAAGGTCGGAGTTGCCTCCAAGGGCAGCGCCAAACAACAGCATGAAAAGGAGAGGGAATGCAATTAAAAAACCCAAAGCTAGGGGATCTCGGTAAGTTTCTTTGGCGTTTCTTATTGCCAGGCTAACAAACCTCAACTTGTGAGCTCCTTTCCGGTAATTTTAAGATATGCGTCTTCAAGGCTTGGTTCTTTATAATATGCTGAACGAATGACGGCTCCGGTTGAATGTATAAAATCTGTAGTTTCTTTGAAATCCAGCTCTTTGCCTGAGATTGAAAGACTGTTACCGTTTATTTTTACCTCTGGATATTTCCCGCGTATCTCGTCGAGCGCTTTCAAGGTGATGTTCCAGGCATGGACTATGATGGTGTGCTTATCCATCGAGCGCGTTTTCAGATCCAGACTGCTTCCGAGTGCGGCAATTTTACCCGCATCCATAACAGCTATATTATCGGAAAGGAAATCCGCCTCTTCCATGTAGTGAGTGGTAAGGAGAATTGTTTTTTCCCCTTTGAGGCTGGCAATGTATTCCCATAACGCTCTTCGTGCTTGTGGATCAAGCCCAAGGGTGGGTTCATCTAAAAAAACTATTGCCGGATCGGCTATAAGCGCCATGGCAATACTAAGGCGCCGTTTCATTCCTCCGGAAAATTTCCTGACTTGATCTTTGCGCCTTTCCCCCAAGCCCATAATTTCAACCAGCGCTGCTGACCACCTGCTGGCTTTATCCGGAGGAATTCCTCTAAGTTTGGCAATCAGTTCCAGGTTTTCAAGTGAGGTTAGGCGTTCAGAAAGCGTCGTTTCCTGAGGAGAAACACCTATGACATTTTTTACGGACATTGCTTCTTTGTTAATATCAAATCCCATGATGCGGGCGGTGCCCCGGGTGGGTTTTAAAAGACAGCAAAGCATATTGATGGTAGTTGTCTTGCCGCTGCCATTCGGGCCGAGCAGAGCCAGCAGCTCTCCCTTGCGTATGTCCAAATTCAGATTATCGACAGCCCGTGTTACCCCGAATGAGCGGCTGAGTTCAAAAGTCTGAATTGCAAAGCTATCATCGATCGGCCGGTCATATGCTTCCTGATCCAGTTTGGTCCTCCATGACTTCTACTGTGTTATTCTATCACAAAAATGGACTGTGATATATGATTTTTTAGGTCTTATCCGGAAAAAATAGTGGATTTCAGTATCAACGAGGACTATTTAAAAATGTGAAAAAGTAAGCCAAGCCGTCCACGACTCACCAGATAGGTGCCAGAAAAACGCATTACTTCTTTAATTTGCTGCCGGTATTTCGGAGCATAACAATGATCAGGACATTTCCGGCAGGAAGGCTTGGGATCAAACGGGCATTGCATCAGTTTAGCAATGCCGTGGTTGAATAACCGTTCACAGTCTTCGCACAGAGAGACCTCTTTTTTGTTAATAGTCTCTTCAAGTCTTTCGTCGATAATTTTTACAGCATGCCTGGAGGTTTGAGTGTGTTTTCTGCGACAGTAGACATCGATGAATTCCGCCAGTATTCTTATATCGGTAGCTTTCTTTTTATCCAGATTATCAAAAAGTCGGGACATAATAGCCGTTATTCTTTATCCAGCTCCAAGATTTCTGGAGAAAAAGGGTCATGGTATAATTCAAGTTCATATACTGATTGCTGGGCGGCGTCTCTTAACAATTCATCCGGAGATTCCAAGAGGCTGTTCAATGCCTCTTTGGATTCCTTGCCTCCTATTTTACCCAGGGCTTCTATAGCTGCCAGCTGGACATCTCTATCATCATCCTCAAGCAAGGGGATCAAGGCATTAACCGCATCTTCCTCTCCAATTTCTCCGCAGGCGCAAGCAGCCTCGTAACGCAGCTCAGCATCGTTGTTTTGTAGTTGGGGCATCAGAATCGTAAGCCAGTAAGGGTTGCAGTTGACCCCCATAGAATAAACAGCGCTCAATTTAAATTCCCGGTTGTCATTTTGGAAGGCTTCTTTTATAGCTGTGTGGACTTCGGCTAGCCCCAATGGAGAGACAGCCTCCAGTGATCGGCGCCGCAGCTCATTGGACTTATCCGGGTTGTTAAAGATAGAAAGCAGAATATTTGCGAGTTGCTGTTTGGCGTCTTGTTTATTATTCAGCTCGGCATCCAGACAAAATCGTTCCAAAGCCTGGACTGAACAAATTCTGACTTCTTCGGATTCATCTTCAAGTGCAATTGCAATCAGCTTGCGTTGTAACCAGTTTTGACGGTTTTCCCACAGTCCGTTGATGGAGACGAGGCGTATCTGGGGATCTTCATCGTCAAGACCAAGCTTTAAAATAACATCGAAGTTCAACTCCACGTTATCTTCTGCGAGGTCTTTGAGCCTCAATATGATATTATATCTTCGTTCAGGACCGAGTTCATTCCAAGCGTCACGAAATTTTAAAAATGACTCTGATGACAGGTCGGAAAGCTCAGCGAGGTGGCTTGACGAAACGGGATCGTCGGTATTTACCAGGCTGCTAATTACTTCATCCAGGGTAATAGGAATACTCAAGTAAGGGCGGTTAATCTTCCTCGTCTTCTTCGTCGTCATAATACTCTTCGCCCTGTTCCCAAATGGGCTCAGTAAAGTAATCGATATAATCTTCCATGGCTTCAGCAGCAAACTCCTTGATTCGTTGCTGAGTTTCCTTGGCTACTTCAGCCAGATCGGCGGTATCCAGTTCGATGCCCAGCATTGGCTTGAGTTTGTCAAGAACAGCCAGTGCTGCCATTGGGTTTTGAATGCGATGGGAGTACGAAGGGACATCACCCAGGAGACATATGCCGTCTATATTGCGCTCTTTGGCAACGCCAAGAAGAAGGCCGTTCAGGCCGCTAATCTGCAAATTGCCGCCCCGGTTTAAGTTCAACCTTTCAAGTTTCTCAGCCATAGCCGGATTTGTAGCTACTCCACGTACAGAAGGTTGTTCGGTATGGTGCATTCTGGTCATCGCGGCGGCACAGGTATAAACACGGCTCATACGGAACCGACTTCCGAGGTCCAATATGGCATTAGCCATATCGTATGCCTTAGATGCTGGCTGGGCATCCCCTATAAAAAGAATTAAGTCGTTTGGACCGGTCGAATTTTTATAGTAAAAAAACCGGCTTTGCGGGAAGCTTGGTGCTTCTACAATATTGTTGCGTGCCAGCACTCCTATCGGTTCAAAGAAATACATTGGTTTTATCTCTGCCAAGTCTTTGAAAGGCAGCTTTTCTAGCAGGTAGGATGCAATAATCAGCGCAACTGAAGAAACCCCAGGCCATGCTGCAATCAGGTTTGGTTCGTTGAGCTTCGGCCGGGCAATTATTTTTATGAGCTCTCTTGTGTCCATCATTTCAGTCCGGTTCCTTTAATTGAAAGCTATTTGGATGCTACAGATATTTCGTGGCAATAGATTGAAGGTGTATGAAGGGAGCTGCCTACCCACCGCCCATCATTCCCGATAGCAGCTATGTCCTTAAGGATTTTGTATACGTTTCCGTGAATCATGGTGTTTTTTACGCGACCAGCGATTTTCCCATCTTCGATCTTATATCCAAGCAAAACATTCCCGGAAAAATCTCCGCCCAGAATGTTTCCTTGTTCGCCACCCATTAATTGTTCGATTATCAGCCCTTCTTTTATATCGGAGATCATTTCTTCAAAAGAGGTGTCCCCGCCCTTTATGATTAGTGCGTTGATTCCTGGCGAAGGCAGGCTCCCTCCGCTTCGATTACCATTACCAGTGCTGACAGTCCCAGCCAGGGCTGCTGTATGCAGGTCGTAATAGAAGTTTTCCACTGTTCCCTGATTGATGAGCGGCATTGCTCGAGTGGCGATGCCTTCATCATCAAATGGTGAGCTGGCTGCTTCAAAATCAGAAGTTGCATCGTCAATAATACTAAGATCAGGGCTGAAGAGTTTCGTCCCCAGTTTTCCTTTTAATGGAGAAGCCCCTTCAAGTACCATCTTGCCATTAAATGCACTCACCAGCGGTGCTATCAAGGCATTTTCAACGCCATGTGGAGTGAAAACAACTGGCATGGTCTTGGAGGAAATAGCTGTCTGGTCTTTCGCCCATTCCAGCTGGCGCAATACGTTCGAGACTACGTCTTTCCCAGAATAAACAGGGTGGCTGGAGTACTTTCCATCACCTACAAAAAGCATGTCGGTACCACGCACAAGCGTGCCGCCGATTCCGAAGCTAAACAGACCGGAATAGGATTTTGCCTGCAGGCCATTGGAGTTCAAGATAGTAATATTACCGCTGTGTCTGCTTATTCCAGCATCACAAATGATTTCAGGGGAGGCTTTCGTGACAGTATCTATTAGCTCCTGACCCAATTTAACCATATCCTCGATCGTTATCTTTTCTATGGCAGCGTCGTAGGTCTTTACTGGTAGGTATTGCTGAGGTGATGGCAGCTCGAAACGAGCTTTCATGCCGAATTCAGCAGTTTCTACTGCCATAGTTACCAGCTTTTCAGGTTCTTCAGAATTGGTAGTAACGCCATATCCAACACGGCCATCCTTTATGATGCGAAGGGCGATAACCGTACTTTGGTTGCTCTCGATATTTTTCAGGCGGTTTGACTCGAATTCAACCGGAATTTCCTCGTCTGAGTAACTAAATACCTCGGCAGCTTCGCATTGTTTGAGCGCAAGATTGAGGATTTCTTCCATTTACTGTCCTCCCACGAGGCATTTGCGTATGCGAATGTGAGGACTCCCGTTAGATACGGGTAGAGGTGATTGGCCGCCCTTGCCGCATCCCCCGCCCTGGTTCATGTCCAGATCGTTGCCGATAGCGTCAATATTATGAAGGGTGCTGAAGACATTTCCGCTGAGGACTACCGGTTTGATAAGTTCGGCGACTTTACCGTTTCTTATCATATATGCTTCTCCGCCGGAAAAAGTAAACATTTCCATGCTGGTAGTGCCGCCATACCAATTTTTTACATAAATACCCTCTTTGATATCAGACAGCATTTCTTCGAATGTAGTCTTTCCTGGTTCTATATAAGTGTTACTCATGCGCACTATAGGCTGGTGGCGGTAGCTGATAGCCCTGGCGTTACCGGAGGGTTTTTCCTTCATAATGGCGGCAGTTTCTTTGGAATGTAGCCTGCCTACTAGTTTGCCTTCTCTGATCAGGTAAGTCTTTTGGGAAGGGGTTCCTTCTTCATCATAGCAATAAGTGCCACGTAAATTTGGCATTGTGCCATCGTCAATAATATTAAGCTCGCTGGAACCAAAGGCTTTTCCGAGGGTCATTATCTCTCTCAAGCGCTCGTTTTCATAAACAAAGTCTGCTTCAGAAAGGTGGCCGAAAGCTTCATGGGTAAACACCCCTGCGATAACAGGATCGAGTATAACGGTATATTCTCCGCCTTTTACACGTGGGGCTTCGAGCATTGCTACTGCTTTTCTGGCAATATCCTGAACCTGCTCCTCAAGCCCGGTAATATCATTAAAATTCCCGGTAGACCCAAGGCTGATGCCTGATTGTTGAACGTCACTATCTTTTCCAGCTATGGCGCTCATTCTTAGGCTAACGTCCGCTCTTGACTGTTCGATAAAGCTTCCTTCGGAATTAAGAAAAATACTAGTTTTGTACCCATCTCCGTAACCGATAAAAGAAGTATTCAAGGGAGCGGCCTGCCACATTAATTCATTATAGGAATCCAGCAATTCCTTCTTGGTGCTAAGATTGATTTCACGAGGGTTGTGAAGCGGAGGTGGAGTCTTTATTACGACAGGCGCAACGTCTGCCAATTGGCTTTGGCGGTTACCGGCAAGACGGGCGCTGTCCAGTGCTCTTTCCAAAGAGGTCCTAAGGTTTTCAAAACGGTTAAAGGTAGAAAAACCCCATCCGCCACGGTATAGTACCCGAATGTTTCCTCCGGCAGAAGAAGATTCGCTAACGGTTTCAAGCTCCCGCCCCCGGTAACTCAGCCTGCATGATGTGCTGGCTTCAAGACGGGCTTCAATATACTCCGCTTCCTGGTTATATATAAGAGATTTTAAGTCGTGGGCAACTTCATTAATATGCGGCAAAGGATCGTTTCCTTATATACAAAATAAGATGGTTCTAATGGTTAGTTTAACGGCCTTGCATTGTGTTGTCAATTCTGATAGAATGCTCCCTTGTCAACGCTGATTTTTGAAGTTTAAACCTCTAAAGTTGTGTAATTGACAGCCCCGCAAAAGATGTGATAGGATATCTTTTGCCCTAAGAGCAGTACTTTAACAACTGGATAGCGGAAGAAAGTTAAAAAACCCTTTATATTTTCGGAGAGTTTGATCCTGGCTCAGGATAAACGCTGGCGGTGTGCATTATGCATGCAAGTCGAACGATTCTTCCCGCAAGGGAAGGATAGTGGCAGACGGGTGAGTAACACGTAAGTAACCTGCCCTTAAGTGGGGAATAACTTCGGGAAACCGGAGCTAATACCGCATGTGATGGCTTTCTGATGGAAAGTCATTAAAGCCGTAAGGCGCTTGAGGAGGGGCTTGCGGCCGATTAGCTTGTTGGTGGGGTAAAAGCCTACCAAGGCTACGATCGGTAGCTGGTCTGAGAGGACGATCAGCCACACTGGGACTGAGATACGGCCCAGACTCCTACGGGAGGCAGCAGCAAGGAATTTTGGGCAATGGGCGAAAGCCTGACCCAGCAACACCGCGTGGGGGATGACGGCCCTCGGGTTGTAAACCCCTTTTCTCAGGGAAGAATAATGACGGTACCTGAGGAATAAGCTTCGGCGAACTACGTGCCAGCAGCCGCGGTAATACGTAGGAAGCGAGCGTTATCCGGAATTACTGGGCGTAAAGCGCGCGTAGGTGGTCTTTCAAGTCGAATGTGAAATTTCCCGGCTTAACCGGGAAGGGTCATTCGATACTGTTGGACTAGAGAGCGGCAGGGGGAAGCGGAATTCCCGGTGTAGTAGTGAAATGCGTAGATATCGGGAGGAACACCAGTGGCGAAGGCGGCTTCCTGGGCTGTTTCTGACACTGAGGCGCGAAAGTGTGGGTAGCGAACAGAATTAGATACTCTGGTAGTCCACACCGTAAACGATGGGTACTAGGTATAGGGAGTATCGACCCTCTTTGTGCCGAAGCTAACGCTTTAAGTACCCCGCCTGGGGACTACGGCCGCAAGGCTAAAACTCAAAGGAATTGACGGGGGCCCGCACAAGCAGCGGAGCGTGTGGTTTAATTCGATGCAACACGAAAAACCTTACCAGGGTTTGACATGCTAGAAGTAGGAACCCGAAAGGGGGACGAACTGTTAAGTCAGTAGCTAGCACAGGTGCTGCATGGCTGTCGTCAGCTCGTGCCGTGAGGTGTATGGTTAAGTCCTGCAACGAGCGCAACCCTCGTTGCTAGTTAATTTCTCTAGCGAGACTGCCCCGCAAAACGGGGAGGAAGGTGGGGATGACGTCAAGTCAGCATGGCCCTTATGTCCTGGGCTACACACACGCTACAATGGATGGTACAATGGGTCGCGACATGGCAACATGTAGCTAATCCCCAAAGCCATCCTCAGTTCAGATTGCAGGCTGAAACTCGCCTGCATGAAGTCGGAGTTGCTAGTAACCGCATATCAGAATGTTGCGGTGAATACGTTCTCGGGCCTTGTACACACCGCCCGTCAAGTCATGAAAGCCGGTAACACCTGAAGTCGATAGGCTAACCCGCAAGGGAGGCAGTTGCCGAGGGTGGGACTGGTGATTGGGACTAAGTCGTAACAAGGTAGCCGTAGCGGAAGCTGCGGCTGGATCACCTCCTTTCTAGGGAGAAATGACCCATGGTCAATCTTCCAGGTCGATCTCTGATTCATTCGGAGTTTAACTTTCTTTCTTCCGCTATCCAGGGGTTAAGGGCTGCTTTTTAGATAGTCGCGAACATGAAAAACCGCACTTTGCATATAGTAGCCTATAGCCTGACCATTCTGGCTTGGGCTATTCTTGTTTGTGGGGTTGTTGCATCTATTATCGTTGGGGTGAAAGCGGCTACTCCACTTGCACAGATTACCTTTTTGTTAGGCGGATTTGTACTGTCCGCGCTCAATACTGCACTTTTACTTGGAGCTTCCAAACTGATATACTTACTCATCAATATTGACCAAAACTTGGAAAAAATCCAGGATAGCCTCAAACAGGTTAAACAGTAATCTTCTACACGGGCCACTAGCTCAGTTGGTTAGAGCACAGTCCTGATAAGACTGGGGTCTCTGGTTCGAGTCCAGAGTGGCCCACCATAAAGCTAAAAATGCCGCTGCCAGGCAAAAAATAGGGTTGGTAGATCACAGTCCATATAGTACAACTCACGCACGAGCCAATCGTAGCGTAGAGCACAGTCCATATAAAACACTGTCACATTATACCGAGTATTTTATCGTGGCGTGTCGGGTTGAGGGCAAGTCGCCAAATACACTGGAGGATTATAGCACACGACTAAAGCGGTATATCGGCACTAATGGCGATGTGCCAGCTGACGCTGTCAGTGCCCTCGACATCAGGGCCTACCTGTCAAAATTACAGTCACAGGGGCTGCAGCAAACAACAGTACGCAGCCATTATAAGGTCCTTAAAACTTTTTTTAACTGGTTGATTGCTGAGGAGCTGCTGGACAAAAACCCAATGTCTCACGTTAAACCTCCCAAGCTCCCCAAGAAGATGGTGCATCCTTTCAGTCCGGACGACATCGAGAAGTTGCTTATATTGACATCGGGCAATACTTTCCTCGACGTACGCAACCGAGCAATCATTCTCATGTTCCTTGATACAGGGGTCCGGCTCTCCGAGATGGCAGCTTTTACCCTGGCCGACCTGGACGTAAACTCCGGCCTGATACGCGTCACCGGCAAGGGCAACAAAGAGCGGGTTGTCCGCGTTGGCCAACGGACATTGAAAGCGCTGCTCAGGTATCTGTTGATGCGTGACGATAATTACCCGGCAATGTGGCTTACCGAGGAAGGTACACCGCTGCACCGGGACGGTATCAATATTATGGTTCGCAGATTAACCGCGCGGGCTGGTATTACCAGAGCAAAACGAGGGCCGCATACTTTCAGGCACACCGCGGCGTTAGCTTACTACCGCAACGGCGGTGACATTGATACACTGCAAATCATGCTTGGCCATTCCAGCACCTTGATAACCAGGGAATATCTATCAACCATTGGTGCTGACGATATGATAGCGGTCCATAAAAAGGTGTCCCCAGTTGATAACCTTAAAATACGTTTTTAAAGGCTGGGAATTATCGGCTAATAGAATTACACCATAAAAGGGTTAAAGAGGCGTTGCAAATGATTGTAACGGGGTTAGGTAAGGCGTTAGTTCTGTTCTGTTCTAGTGGATGGTGAAACATGACACAACATAAGTTATAGTGACGTCGGATGTCAAAAAATAAAATTCATTTCCCTTACAGAGCAAGCTTCAAGCTGTTCAGTAACTCAAGTTAAAGGTTAGCGTAAAGGTTGCTTTCGTACCACATGCTCTACGGGGCAGGATTCGAACTTAACGGCTTCTCATGCCTATCTGAGGCTATCTGCTAACGGCTTTTGTAACTATTAACTCATCTGCAAAATCTGATAAGTCAATTGTAAACAATTTGGGATTAGTACCCCCCTACTCAATTTCGCGGATTTGTGCGCGAGGCTGCCCACTCGCCTTTCGTTCTAAACCTGTTGACTTTTGACCGGCCCCCCCCTTCCTTACCTAGCCTGTTTTAAATTAAACACATTGACCTGGTAATGGTGATTTGTTAACCAATGGAAGGGTGGAAGTTGGGACTAATACAAATTATTAGTACATTATTAGGCCATAAAGGCTTATCACCATGGAGAATTTGACTGAATTTAGCTTTGAATATAACACATTTGGGGCTGAAAGTAGCGCATACGGGAGTCTGAGAAAAAACAGAAATGGGTGCTTTTACGTTTGAATCAGTGACAAATGGTTTCGTGTTTAAGCTATCTATTAGCTTTAAATGAACTGGTTATCCGTTGCATTCATCATAATGTCTATCAAGGACGGATGTAGTAGTTACTCAAATATCTTACAATTTCTCTCATCTAGTGTTGGATTAATCTGATCTTTCATATAATTTCATTGTGCCAAAAACGGGAGCCTTTTATGGGTACAATAGTAACAAGGGGCAGGTAATCAACCTGCCCCTTGTGCGTTCTTAAAATATCTTATTTACAGGCCAGAATTGCCCGCTTGACTAGTGTTTTAGCAATCTGTATCTTGTACTTGTTACCTGGATTTGACCCGTTACCCGGCATACCGATGGCGCCAGATACGGCGGCTGCACCAGCAGCTTCGGCATTAGCCTCATCAATGGCTTTGCCCTTGATGGCGTCCTCAGCCTTGGTTGCCCGGTAGGGGTTGTTATGTACGGCATTTAGGCAGATGCGAGCATCCTCCCTACTTATCAAAACTGCACAGTTTACAATTGGAAAGTCAATTGTTTTACGTAATGCAAATTTCTGAAAGGCACTCTTAGTACCAGAGGCAGGAGTTGGGATTTGAATCTCCTTAACGATTTCGTTCGCTGCAAGGATAGTCGAACCAGGCACAGCGTAATCCCAGAAGTTTTCGGCTTCATAAGCATCTTTATTAGTGACAATGATTGCGTTAAGAGCTATGAGGGCAGGTGCTGTATCGCTGGGATTGACAGCGATACAGCCTTGTACAGCACCAAATATTGAGTGATACCTGTTATCACCCATCATGGCAAAGCACATGTTGCCACCTTTTCGGATGCAATCAAAGCGATTATCTGGATTGCGGAAATACCAACAACGGTTGTATTGGCATATGTTGCCTCCAATTGTCCCCATCTCTCTAAGATGTGGTGAGGCTGTCTTGCCAGCTGCTTGGGCAAGAGCCGAATACTTGCTTTGCACATTTGTGTCAGCAGCAATGGCTGAAAGAGGGGTCAGAGCTCCTATTTTAAGAATACCGGTCTCCTCTTTGATGTAAGATAGGGAAGAGATAGTTTTTAGGTTGATAATGGTTTTGGGATACATTGCGCTCGAGAGAACGTCATTTTTCAGACGTCCTAAAAGATCAGTACCTCCAGCGATTGCTTCCGCATTTTCACTTTCCAAAGCCATGGATGCTTCCTCAATTGTATTAGCATTAAAATGCTCAAAGGTTTTCATTCTATCCTCCTATACCTTACCCAAGGCTTTTAATACTTTATCAGGGGTAAGAGGTTTGTCATCAATCCAGACTCCGATAGCATTGAATACGGCGCTCATCACGGCAGCCGAAGTTCCCGCTACTGATTTTTCACCTATTGGCGCAGCACCCATTGGTCCAAGAGGCTCGGGCACCTCGGTAATATTTACAATTGGCATGACATCGTCCACCATAGTAGCCCAGGCGTAACCATCATCAGAGGTGACCAGCGGTGTACCGGTAACCGGATCAATTGGTATAAAAAGCCTATGGGCTCTAGGGATATTGAGGAGTGCTCCTCCCGACACCTGCCCTTCTGCCACCTTTCTATGTATTGCCTTGCCGAGATTATGTGAACTGCAAGCCTCCAAAACGGTAACCTGTCCGGTCTCAGTATCGACTTCCACCTCAACAGCTAATGCCCCTGATGGAAATATGCCACCCCCCCTTCCCCCCGTGTTTGTTTGTACTGCGGGTCCGTAGACATGATTACTAATTACAATGTCGAAGACATAAGGCTTTTGTAAAGCGTCTTTAAATGTAACCTTTTTTGTAGGATCCGCTTTTAATGAGATGACGCTGTCTTTAGACTCTAAATCTTCAGCTTTTACCCCTAAAATATTAGCAGCTCTTTCGAATAGAATCGCCCTTGCTTCTTGAGCAGCTTGGAGTATCGCATGCCCTCCATAAAACAAGGTGGAGCTGCCAAAGGAGCAAGTTGTAAAAGGAGATATATCACTGTCCCCCAATATTACGGTATTTATGTCTTCGTATTTTGCCCCCAGGGCTTCTGCAAGAAGTACGCTTAAACTGGAGCCTATTCCTTGGCCAAAATTGCCTGGAAAACTATTGAATTGAATTGAACCATCGCGCGAGATTTTTAATTCAACAGATTTATCGTTCTTGGTGTGGTGTTTTGTAGCACAAGCTAAGCCTACACCTCGCTTTTTTGAACCTTCGTATGTTTCGCCTTTTCCTGGAGCGTGCCACTTGGTATCCCATCCGATACCATTCATCGCAGCCGTGAAATCTATGTCAAAAACTGAAGATTCCGTTAGAAGTGTATCGTCGTGTGTTTTATCTCCCGGCTGTAAATGATTCTTCAACTTGAACTTCCCCGCATCTATCCCTAATTTTCCAAGTACGCGTTCTATTCCCATCTCAATCGCCCAACAAGTCATCTCTGGGCCATAACTGCGAAAATAGCCACCGACGCCGTTATTGGTCATGCATGTATAAAGGACGAATTTCACGTTAGGACATTTGTAAAAATCTACCAAGGAAGACTGAGCAAAACCAGAGTAAACGGCATGGGTTTCACCATATCCACCGATATCATGATATTGGAGTATTTCCAGTGCAGTGAGGGAGCCATCATCCTTGGCGCCAACTCTTACGCGGATCTTTGCTTTATCCGGCATCGACATACAACTAAAAACCTCTCTTTTAGTGTATGATATCTTGACTGGCATTTTAGCCTTGCGGGATAATAGGGCTGTGATGCAAGCTCTCATCGAGCATTCCTTCAAGTTTGCACCATGGCCTGCACCTGAATAGTTGCTGATTAAATGGATATCAGTTTCGCGTATGCCGAATACCATCGAAAGTATGCTATGCAATGTAAATCCACCTTGTGAACTACTCCATACAGTCAGCTGTTCCCCAAACCATTGTGCTACGGTTGTATCGGTTTCCGGAGAGTGATTGGTTATGATGGGCGTTGATATTATAAAATCAGCCGAAATATCGGCTTCCTTTAAGCCTTGTTCTATGTCCCCTTTGGTAGCAGCGAAACACGGAGTTCCTGACGTTGCCATACCCTGAGCCATAGTAAAAGAATTTCCTGCTTCATAGATCTGTGGTGCATCCGGCTTTAAGGCTTCTATAGGATCTAACACCAGTGGTAATTCTTGATATTCTACCTTGATAAGCTTAACGGCTTCTTCAGCAATCTCAACAGTATCAGCAGCTACAGCGGCAACCGGGTCTCCCACGAATCTCACCTTGTCCACTGCGAACATCAGCCGTGGGGGTGACCAGTAACTATTCATACCATCCGGACGGCAGTCTTTGTGGGTGACTACTGCTCTAACCCCAGGCAATAACTCAGCCTCGGCAGTGTCGATGCTAATGATTTTTGCGTGTGCTAATGGGCTCCTAAGTATTTTACCATGAAGCATTCCTGGGATGTTTACGTCCTGAGTGTAAATTGCTTGACCGGTTACCTTAAGCCTTGCATCTTTAACGATAGGGGAAGTTCCAACAATTGTCATATCAGATTCCTCCTTTGTTGGCAGCGCTCAATACAGACTTTAAAATGGAGTCGTAAGCTCCACAAGAACAAAGATTACCAGAAAGTGCGCTCTTAATGTCATCCGTCGTAGGGCTAGGGTTTTTATCAAGAAGAGCTTTGGTAGTTACTATTATTCCTGGTGTACAGAAACCACATTGAAATCCCATTTCTTCACTGAAAGCTTTCTGTATAGGGTGTAATGTCCCGTCCTTAGCTTCCAGTCCTTCTATAGTAAGAATGTTCTTGGATTCACACTCGATTGCGAGTACCATACAAGATAAAATTGGTATGCTTTCCAGTAAGACAGTGCATGTACCACATGCTCCCTCATCACAGCCAATCTTTGTTCCTGTAAGGCCCAGTTTGTCTCTTATTACGAATGCCAACGTCCATTGCGGCTCCACCTCGACGATGTAGTCGTTGCTGTTGACGTTGAGGGTGACGAGCCTTGTTTTGGTCAAGGCTTCCATATGCTGGGCTTCCAGGTGAGCCTTGAGCTCGGCAAGGTTGGCAAACTGCTGGTTGTCGTAGGGGCAGACATAGGTGGTGGTCCCAGCGGCGGTGGTGGTTACCGTCTGGGTGGTGCCGCTGCCGGCGGTGGTGGTAACGTTTACCGTCTTGGTTACCGTGTTGGTGACCGTCTCGCCGTCGCCGCCGCAGGCGGTGAGCAGGAAGGCAGAGCCGACGGCGGTGCCGCCGACAACGATGCCGGCGTTACGGATGAACTGCCGTCTGGAGATCTGCCCGTCTTGTGTTTCCTTTTCTTTTTCAGGCATTTAGTTGAATTCCTCCTTTATTAATTTCAAACTGCGCTACTTGGTGCTAATGATGTGTAATCTCTGTTAAGCGCCACCTCCTTTGTTGTTAGTCTGCATATCATCAGTGCGAATTGCCTCGGCTTTTCTCCCAGTGGTCCACCATCTGCTGGATGAAACCGTCGTAGCACTGCCCCGGTGCCCGGCAGCGGTCCAACCTCTCCTTGGTGGAGACCTTGAGGCCTATGGTGCTTCTGAGAGACCCGTTTTCCCCGGGCCTGCCGTGTTCAATTACCCTTACGCTCAATTTTTGTTCACCTCCAATAATCGGCTTTTTGCCTTTGACAAGATGGTTTCGCACA
This sequence comes from Dehalococcoidales bacterium, assembly GCA_028717385.1. Lineage (NCBI taxonomy): Bacteria > Bacillati > Chloroflexota > Dehalococcoidia > Dehalococcoidales > Dehalococcoidales bacterium. Next base: position 18,768 of record JAQUNW010000015.1, read on the forward strand.
CAGTCTTTTCGCTTGTGTCACATCACCTCCAACAACTTGCTGCCGGTTCTTGCCGCCTGCCCGGATTACGCCCAGGGCTCCAAAGCACACGGCGGGGGTAGGCCGATCGATTCAAGCCGGGAGCTATGTCCGGTAACCCCCGGTATATAGCGTCTTTGACAGTTTGATTTGCATTGATTGAATAGGAACGAATACTTAAAAACATAAACAGTTGTAAATCGCTCGTACCTTAACACAGAGAGCATAGTACGATGATTTCGACAGGAATTTACTCTATAATCCCGACAACTTCTTGTTACAAACGTTCGCAAAAGTAGCAGTGCTTTTTAGACAAAAGGACAACAGCTCTATTTTCTACTCCCTCCTGAAAGTCACCAAAACTACTAACTTATAATATATAGACAAGCGTAAAACAGCGGATGTAACAAAACCGAAATACGTGAGCTTAGACATACCTACAACACTGCTACAGTAGTGCTACAGTATAGTTCGTAGAAAATTGTAAGGAATTAAGGTTTTACTAGTTGAGGTTGAGATAGTGCCTATGTTGTGGTTTCCAGGATAAAGCCTCGACCAGGCAATGAGTTAATATGTATCCTGTTTGCTGATATCAATTCAACTTTTCGACGTAGCCTGCCAATATAAACCCTAATTGCATCGTTTGAGCCGACATAATCACAACCCCATATTTCATCAGCTAAATCGTCGAAAGATCGCATTTTACCTGGGTTATTAATCAAGCTCTGCATTATCCGATTTTCAGTAGGAGTAAGTTGGATAGATTGATTCATGTAGGACAATTTGGAGTGAATTGCATCTAGATGCAATTTTTCATAAAACAAAATACTATTTTGGGCCACTCCAATTCTTTTTAAAATGGTTTTTATCCTTGCCATCAACTCCAAGAGGTGAAATGGTTTCACAATGTAATCATCTGCTCCCAAGCTTAAACCTTTGACTACATCAATTTCATCCTGGTTGACAGTTAATATAATTACAGGGACCTCTGAAAAAGACCGTATCGATCTCAATACTTCGAATCCATCGATATCCGGCAACCCGATATCCAGTATAACGACGGTAGGTTTTTCCTTTTCAACAAGATCGACTCCCTCTCGTCCTAAATGTGTTGAGAGTAATTGGGCGTCAGGCCAACTCACGTCTAGTCCAATGGATATGGATTCTATAATAGTTACATTATCTTCAATTACTAGGATTTTCATTAAGAGCCTCTGATTGGGTTCAGCTATCTAAAACCATTCTTTTAATAGGAATCGAGAAGATAACCTCAGTCCCTCCTTTTTTTAAATTATGCACCCAAATACTACCACCGTGGAGTTCAATTAGTTTCTTAGCCAATGGTAGGCCTAAACCAAGCCCCCTACAGTGTTTTGAAGACTTTGACATTGTATAATAGGGTTCAAACAAATATGGCAGATCTTTTATGGCTATACCATGGCCATTGTCGAGAACAGACACAATTACATTTGGTCCTTCTTCTCTTACCCGTACAGTGATTGTACCTCCGGAAGGAGTATATCTCATAGAGTTTTCTAAAAGATTGATTACCACCTGCTTGAGTCTTTCTCTGTCAGCCCAGATTACCGGAAGATTATCCTTAAATTCGAGTGAGATAACCTGCTTCTTTCTAAGAGCTTCATAACGAAATAAATTTAACAGTTCTTCAAGTATTTCTACGATATCTATTTCGCTGATTTCTAACTGAAGCAAGCCTGTCTCGCCTTGTACCACAGATACAAGTTCATTGATGTTGATGCTCAACAGATTAGCTCCATGGTTGATATTCAGTGCCATTTTTTTAACCTTATCATCATTAACTGTATCCAACATTACCTCGCTGACACTCAAAAGAGAAGACAATGGAGTTTTTAGGTTGTGTATTAATCCATGAATGAGGCCAATCTGCTGTTTGAGTTTGAGATTAAGATTCTCGCGAAGTCTGGTCTCTCTCGCAAGGGATTGCTCTAATTTTCTGGATCGTTGTATAACCAGATCTTCAAGCTGTTCTTTGTATTCCTTCAATTCACATTCTGCCTTTACTCGGTCCGTAACATCAATTACTGAAAAATAGACTGAAGATAGATCATGCTCGCATCCTGGCGCAATTAAGAATTGTTCATAAACATGTTTCCATCTTCCCTTATTCGTTATAATGCGAGCTTGAAATGTTTGGTAAGATTTTTCACCTTCGCAAATCGATACCATGGCTTCTAGAGGTGCTTCCCAACCAAGCCTGTCCTTCCATTCCATATCCAGTTTCTTTGGAATCGAGAAAAAAGTACGCTTGGTGAAAACTTGATACTCTTTAAAACTGGAAGTATCGTAAATATCAAGTAATGCTTTGTTTGCTCTTATTTCTTTTGCTAGAGAATAAAAAGTTGCGCATAAACGCGGGTCATCCTTAAGAAAAGCTATGATATCTTTAACACCTTCAGCCTTAAGCTTTAAAAGGAATGCCTTTTTGTCTGACCAGTCAACTTCAAGCAGCCCTACAGGTGAAAACTGAAATAGGTGTTGATATTTGTTCCTTTCAGCAACGAGCATTTGCTCTGCTTTTTTTTCCTTGCTTACATCTCTCAATAGCACTATCGCTGAAGCTTTCCCGTAATATTGTATCGGGGCAATTGTATGTTCAACGGGTACTTCATTACCATGTTTCGAAATAATAGCCCCTTCAAATGAATTGGCAAATGTATTACCGGCAAAGACATCTTGAAGCCTATTTCTAGCAGCCTCACTATGACTAGGTGAAATGAGATCAAAGGCAGACATGTTGAGCAGTTCCTCTTGGGAATACCCGGTGATCTCGGGCCAGATTTCATTTACAAAGACGTATTTGCTCTCGACCCCGTCCTTATCTTGGAGGATTACAATGGCTTCACCGGTATCATTGGCAAGCTTGACAATCGTTTTGAATTGCTGCTCGTACTCCTTTGCCTTTGCCTCAGATTCAATAATACTGGTTACATCCCGGATAAAGACAATGTTGGTAGGTAGTCCATCAGGGGTACTGACGGCGCTGGAAATTTCAATAACTGCTTCTTGCCCGTCCTTCTTCCTGATGGCTAGCGTAAATTTACCCGGTACCGGAGTCCCCGACATCTTCTGCCGGTGCCTTGACAGGGAAGTCTCTTTATACTTCGGAAGCACCAGATCGAAGAAGGATATTCCAAGCAGTTCTTTTCTGGAATAACCAGTAATATCCGACCAGATATTACTTACAAATACATGTACGCCTTCCCTGCTATCTATATCCCTGAGCATTACAACAGCCTGGCCCATATCATGGGCAAGTTCTATAAGAGCATGGTAGGCCTCTTCCGGAGGTTTCGGTTTGATCGATTCGGGAATTGAACCGCCTTTGGTTTTGATATCGGAAATATTTGTTCTAATCTTTTTATCAGCCATAGTTATCACCGGTGATTATAGACAATCCAGTGTTATTATACTACAGGACGGTTGGACCTAAGGTAAAGATAGATTTTTAATAAAGAGTTCTTTTGTGAAGATTTTGGTTGATGCCAGTTTTGTTCGTGGGAATTGGCCGACATGAGGACTGGATTTTGTGAAGGGCAAAATTAGTTACTTTAACTGCAGCGAAAATGCCATGTTCAAAGCTTTATTAACTTTGAGCAGAGCGCCCAATGTTGCACTAGAGTTACCGTTTTTCAACCTGCATATAGCCGGATACTTTCTATCATATTGTTCAGTCTTGATCTCTCAGCCTCGATATTTGCACGGTGCTCTTTAAAATCTGAAAGTGATATTTACTCTTCCATCTATTACTCTACAATGCTTGACTTCCATACCTGATAAGTCAGTATACCCACTTGAACTTTTATGGACCGAAATGAACTAATTAAAAAAATCTGCGTATTAATGTTTATGCACACATTACAATCTTGCATCAATATAATACCTGCTTATCAGCCCAATGGGCTGACTTGATGTGCTATTCTGTTAATCAAACGTTAAGGTTAATTCAGAACTTGAATAAGGTGAACCTTTTCAAATAAACCGCGTATTAATATTATGCAAGAACTCATAGAAAGATGGCAGGCCGGAGATATTGATGCTTTCGACGAGCTTTTTCACCAATATAAAAAATTAGTGTTTAAAAATGCATTACTAATCTCTGGTAATGTTGGCGACGCTGAGGACATTTTGCAGGAAGTATTTCTTAAGCTGTGGACTTCAAAACACACTTTCAGTCCTGGCAAGGGTAATTTTATTAACTGGCTTTACAAAATCACCGTCAATCAAAGTATCAGCAAGTGCCGTAAGAAGAAAATCTATTCTCTTTCTCTTGACCAGATAGATTCAGGCAGTGGGATTTTCGATAACAGAGAAAGGATCGAACCGAATCTTGATCGTAAATGGGAATATGAAGCACTAACCAAGTTGGTAAGTCAAATGGATGAGAAACACCGTCTTGTTTTGATATTAAAGTATTTTGATGATTTGCCCAATAAGGCCATTGCTGAAATATTGGATATTCCAATAGGCACTGTTAAATCACGGTTGCATAATGCCCTGGCAAACCTTCGAAAAAAATGGGATTGCATGGAAGAAAAAATAGACTGAAGGGCAAGAAGTTGAAAGTAAACTGCGAACACATTTCGAAAATCGTACTAGGGACTCATTTCGGGGAGTTGCCTCCCGAGCAGCGTGAGCTGATAAGCAGGCATATTAATAACTGCCAGCACTGCCGGCAAGAACTCTCAATCATCCGCGATATTGAAGGTTGCCTCAAGGCTGCATTTGAAGAACAGACTGCCTGGGCTCAGATCCCGGAAAACACTCTTGAAAACATAAAACAACAGGCAGCTTTGGAAACACAATCTGCCCCCAAACGACATTTACTGGCAAAGAAGTTTTCCCGTTTTGGCTTTCTGAACCGAAGACAGATTTTAACACCTGCTCTGGCGGTATCAATTCTGGTTATTTCTTTGTTTGCCATGCATTTGATTAACAGAAGCAACAATGGCATTACTGCATATGAGATTGCTTTAAACGACCCTCAGCTGCAGAGTGTGCTCACATCCAATTCGCTTATGGAACCTGACAAATCTAAAGTGACTGTTATCAATTATCTGGATACCCATGGCAAACCCCAGGCCTTGGTAGCATTTCACGCTGATCCCAATTTCCTTGTTGTTGCCGATGTAGACATGTCGGCAAATACATTGAACCGATTGAATACATTGGTACTGGACAGCCAAATGAGCAAGGAAGTGATTGGCGTTGCCGGTAACGATTCCAGAATTCAGGCTTTGCTGGAACAGGGAGCGATAATCAGTAATCTATACCCCGCATATGTGTTCTACGAAAAGGAAATGGTTAATCCTGATGGCAAAGTCTACAAACAGGCAAGCTTTGATTTTATTATCCAGTTAAGGATTGTAATCAATTCCTCCAGGTACATGGCAATATACGATGTAAACACCAATCAAATCACAACAGTAGTTACTGATTCTAAATAACAACTCACCTCCAGCTTACAAAATGAACCATTTATTAAATCCTGCGTATTCTATAAGTGGAGGGGTATTTCGGCCAAGGAGCAAATAGAATATTATCCAGGAGGTTGTGTAATGTTTCGTAAATTCTTTTTCCGGGCACTCTTGGCTGTTGTCTCAATAACCGGTATTGTTGCCGGGGGATCCTTGCTGGTTTATGCCCAAGATTCAATTAGTGGTAATTCCAATGATGCATATGATTACCCCATTCGACCAGACACGGAAGAATGGAAACAACTCCATGGTTTTAACGATATGCTTAACGCCTGCCAGATACCCGAAAATGTCCTTAAAAACATGTCAACCGCTGCCCTGGTGGAAACTGTGCTTGATTATCCCCTGTTATTTGTTTACACAGCCCATAATGACTGGCAGCAAGGGTTTGATATGCTGGTATCAAACTTCAACGGTTTACAAGAATTATTCAACCGCAAAGATGCCGGTGGTAAACTACTTGTTAAATATATTGAAGTAGATCCCAAAACTATCGATATCCAGCGGGACGATTTCGAAAAGTGCGCATTTCTTACTGATTTATACAATCTTCAGATGATACTGTCACAGCAGCCGATTCTTAAACAATTATCCACATACCAGACACAGGTGCTCTTATCCGAAACTGAAACAAAACACCAATTGTTGCAAAACCATCCGGAGGTTTATGGTGCACTTGGAGCAAAATTCAGCTCAATGCTCATTGAGCAAATTCTGGGGCAGTACGATCTTTCCAGATACTACTGGACATACATATATACGCCAATGGGAAGTCCAGTGCTGGCTTTACAAATGGAAGCCGAGGATGAGCTTACCCCATCTCAGATAACCTATATCGACTGGTATTATGATTCACAATTCCCATATGCGACTAGAATTCGAAGTGCAACACAAATGTATAATTGCCATTCATATGCCTGGCATAATCAGGCATCTGATAATACAATCTGGCTCGACGCTCCTTACCAGGCTATATATTGGAATGATGGCAGTTATAGCCGTTGGACCGGTGTGCCATATAATGGCTTGATAGTAAGGTATGTGGATGACGACCACTCAGCGATCATACACAATGTCGGCGACCATCGATATATCTCAAAATGGGGCTCCGCTGGACTGTATGTACACAGCCCGAGCCATTGTCCATATACAGCAACTACTCTCTATTATTACTGAAATGCTTGAGCCCAACATAAACATCAAGACTTCATCCATTTCTTAAAAGGAGGTGAAGATGACCGTGAAATTAAATATGCTCTATGGAGTTTGGCAGGTGGATTGTACTTATCCTGCCTTCTGAGGCAGGATAAGCAGATATATTCATGTCGTTTGCGTGGGAAGCGTTAGTTTATAAGAACTTGTCGCTAACCTTAATACTTGACTTATCGTTATTATGTATTGGTTGAATTGTTATTCTATACACTGGGGATAAATTTATGAAACGTTTAAGCAACCTAAATATTAAATCCGCAATGCTGCTGAGGACTTTGCCGGCTATTATCTTGGTCGCAACAATATATGCTTCTTTTGTACCGGTACAGATACAAGCTTTTCATTACAGTGGCATTCATTGGAATACCGATACCGTATATTTCAAGGTTGATATTGAAATGGACCAAGCTCTGATTGATGGCACATTAGCAGCAGCAGACACATGGTCCAATGCCGGTGCAAATTTCAGCTTAGATTCCTATTGGGTAACAAATAATGATGTAACTGCCTACAATTTCGGTGTTGGCTATGAACACATTATTGCTCAATGCTGGATATCTTATTCCAATTTCATCATTAGTGAAGCAGACTTTATATTTAACACATATCATGATTTTTCATGGGGCAGTGCATATGATACATTTGATACCGAAACCGTAGCGTTACATGAATTTGGACATTGGTTAATGTTGAATGATTTGTATGATCCTGCAGACTCTGGCAAGGTAATGTACGGCTATATAGCTCTAGATCAAATCAAACGCGATTTACACCAGGATGATATCGATGGCATTATTTACATATATGGGACATAAGGAGAACAATAATGAAACACGTGATTATAAATATAGTGATATTGGCCCTGCTTGCAGGGCTAGGCCTTTCCTGTAACCAAATCCTCAACGAGGATCCTACTCTTACTTCAAATAAAGTAACACCACATCCTAATGATGATGTTCAGCTAATAAGCAGCGTTATGGTTCAGCTCGAACTCGATGAATTAATAAAATCTTCAGACGTTATTCTAACCGGGACCGTTACCGATATCGGGCCCGTATACCGTGGAACCTGGCAGAACACGCAATTAATATTTACTGATGTTGCAGTTGAAGTTTCCAAATTGCTTTACGGGCAAACTTCAGAGAGCCTGGTAATACAAACTCGAGGGGGCAGGATTGATGGTTCTGTCATCATTGCAGAAGATGAACCAGAATTTCGACTAGGAGAAGAAGCCCTGCTGTTTTTGAGGTATAACCCTGATCTTGATTCTTTTATTGTCACTGGAGCGCTTCAGGGGAAATGGTCTTGTGAAAATGGTCAGGTGATCGGTGTAGCCGGAGAATACAGTATTGTTGAAATAGAAAGCAGGATAAGTAGTGTAATGGCACATTGACTGTCTAGAATGCTGCATATTGGAACACTGAATCAACTAACCTCCACTTTGGGCTAACAGGGTTCTGACAGCTTCATATGGTAGTATGGCAGGAGGTAAGTGTAAGGTTGTGATAGAGTGGGTAAAGAGCAACGAATTTTGGACCAGTATTATTTTTCTCGGGTTGGTGGCACTGGGCTTTAGTATTTTCGGAGGTCCTCTGGAATTGGGGCTCGTATATAGAATATTAATGATGTATACATTTGTCGGTGGACTGATCTGGTCAGGATACACACGTAAAAAGGGCATGACTCTAATTGCGTTAGGAGTAGCGATTGCCTTGATGCCCTTATTTCCAATATTATCATGGCTTAATACCCACAACCTCCGCCTGAGTATAGAAGGTTACGCCCTGATAGCTGGAGAGATACTGCTGAGCTTCCTCTTGATATGGATAGGGATAAAGCGCTACAGGAACTGGCAGCTGGAAAAAGAATAAACTTGC
>JAQUNW010000016.1 GCA_028717385.1 Dehalococcoidales bacterium
GGAGGGCAGCATAGGTATCGAACTCCTGACCATCATAAGGGCATTTGAACTTGGCAGTAGCGGTAGTAACCGTAACCGTCTTGGTTACTTCTTCTGCGTCTCCCTTGCAGGCTGCCAGAATGAACGAGGAACCGACGGCGGTACCGCCGACAACGATTCCGGCGTTCTTCAAAAACTGCCTTCTGGAGATTTGCCCGGTTTCTGTTACATTTTCTTTTTCAGGCATTTAGTGATTAAACCTCCTAATAATATTCTTGCGCCTGTGTGTAATTTTGATACTGTTTTTTGCACCACCTCCTATATAAACTTAAAATCAAACACACCTATTTGGTATTTTTGTTTTTCTCCCAGTACTCGACCATTTGCTGTATAAAACCGTCGTAGCACTGGCCTGGTGCGCGGCAACGGTCGATCCGCTCCTTTGTGGAAGCTCTTAAGCCTATTGTGCTGCGTTTCCGCCCGGCTTCTCTCAAGTTATAATTACTGGCTACTTCTAAACTCAATTGCGCTCACCTCACTTCCTTTGTACTAACCTTAAGTTGATAACTCATTTTTTGCCGCTCACCCATCACCCCCTTCTATGTAACTTTTACATTACTTGCAGAGGCCATATTATTGTGTAGAACTAAATCCGCAAGTCACTCCTGCTATTTTGTAAAAATCTCCCTGGGGGATTTATTTTTGTCAATTTCTTTGCGCCAAGTTTTTTCACCATGGCCAGATATACCCTACCGCACGCCCCGATTACACCCAGGGCTCCGCTCACGGGAGGGGGAGGTGATTATATTTAAGCCAGTGGCTCTATGTCCGAAAAGCCCGGGCACCCTGGTTTCCCCCGGTAAGAAGCAACTGGCCATGGTGACTGATAATTTGACAACCTTTTAAGCGAGGATATAACATTACAACACAACTGTACACAAATATATCACGAACTACATTACAAAAGTGTTACATCGCAATCGTTACAGATATTACATTATTGTAATATCTGTATTAAATAAACAGGATTTGAATAATTATTAAAACGGTTTTCTACAAAAATGGCCTGAGTGGTATATTTCAGTGATTAGCACTCATAAACATTCGGTGAAATAGAAAAGGCCGCCTCTCAGGAGGCGGCCTTTTCTAAACTTAGGGAAGGGATGTGTGTTATTACCTGCTTGGTTTTAGCCTGCGATAGCAGTCACTGCAATAAACCGGCTTGTCGCCACGCGGCTGAAACGGCACTTCGGTGGCTTTGCCGCATTCAGCACAATTCACAGAAAACATCTGTCTGGGTGCTCCAAAGCTGCCTTTTCCAGAACGATCCGCTTTCTTGGCCTGACGGCAGGAAGGACAGCGTTTGGGCTCATTTACGTAACCCTTTGACTGGAAAAATTCCTGATCCTCGGCGCTGAAGGTAAAGCTTGCACCACAATCGGCACACTGGAGTTTTTTATCCTGAAAACTCATTGAACAACCTCCTCTCTTATTATTAGTTAGAGTCTGGTCGCCCAACGCTCGAAAGGCTCTGTTTGAGAAGCTGTTAGTAAGCTTGTCGTAACCTAAACTGAAACTTGTTTTTAATATAGCACGATCGACACATTTTTACAATTAAACCGCCTGCTCTATTATCCAGTAGCATTTTTGTAACATGAGGATGGTATATTATTTTGTAAATTACGTTGGCGGCGCACAACAGGTTAAGCAAACCTGAGTAGAAAAAAAAGATGCCCGACTCACGTTGTTGTTGGGCTTATACGATCTTGCTGGAGGTATGAAATAAATAACAGGGTTTTGTTGGTCTTACTTGGTATTAGCCTGATAGTCTTATCTGCCCTCATGGTCGCGTGCACACAAGTCGAAGAAGCCACCAAGACAATCACGAATACTAACACCTCTTTCTCTACGATAACAATCACAAAAACGCAGGATACATTACCACCGGGTTCCGTGCCACCAGCAACACCTCACAATCTCTCTGCTCTGGAATGGATCAATTGTTATGGCCGCCATCCGATTCCAGCTGGCCACACTGGCAGAATCGCCCAGGAAGCAGTGTGCTGAGAGTGTCACTACCAAGCACCTCCAGAACAATGGAAACCATGATGTAAACTATTTTCAATAGCTCCGAATTTATAAATAATAGCATCCAAGCCCATATTCACGATTGCGTAATAAATACAAATACCGGACTAGTACCACAGGATTTAAGCCATGGCAATATAGCCCTTGTTTAATTCAGGAATTATTTTACATCGTGATTGTAGATTAAGACTCAATCATATGAATCCTATTAGATCAAATGTTAACGTTTCGGAAATAATTCTCAATCGAATCAGACTGGATTATGCCGTAAATCTATGACTTTACTTATTGTTGCAATAACCATATCCACAAACTGCTGCAAATGCCCTGAAGTATCTCCAAATATAATTGCTAAGAAAGTATAAGAATGGTAGAATAATAATGACAGTTATTCTATCTATTCATAGTAACGCTAGCTTTTATTTTCTCTCATTTATTCGAGCTTAGGCTTTAATATATTGCTATCGAGGTTTTCTATATAACTGCTCGAAGCAAACTTTTTATTACTGCAATTACCCAAGAGCCCTGGATTGGCTATAAGTGGTGACCTCTATCCACATCAGCCATGCGTAGCCATATTATTGCTGCCGGTATCGCCTTCGGCTAAGGTTATATACTCTTTCTATCCTCCGGACATCATGACTCGCCCCAGCAAACCAGGAGCATTGATTTTGTACCCTCAAGGGAGGGTTACAAACTGCAAAAGGAAAGACTTAAACAACACAGATAAAAACAAGTTAAAGGAGGCACTTCACCAACAATTACTATACAGAACCTTTTGTAAAACACTTTCGAGGAAAGCAACCATTGAATACTCACACTCACAAACGAATAAACATCTGCGTCTATCTCACAAACGACGGTATATGCACGGGATATTTAAGGTGTCCGCCTTGCAGTTCGTTCATTATTAAAAATAGTGGAAACACCCTCTTCCAATACCTATGTAATACCACGCGGCTAAATATCGAAAAAGCATTGATATATACGCTTGGCAACAAGGGTAAATTTCCCAATATAGAGATAGACATTGATGATGTATTGTTTATCAAGCCTCTTGAATATTTGAAGATGCCATTTTCCTTTTTAAAATCCAAGAGAGTGCAATTCTCTGTCCCCGGCTATACGTTGATTGGTAATATTCAGCATTCGCAAACCAGCCATTGGAAAGAAAAACTGGATACTTTTCCAAAGTTATTAAAAATCTCTAATACAGTTATCGTAATAAACCATTCCAAAATTCAGCAGACTGCTTCTCACGTGATGATCAACAAAAAACACATTATTTCCGCTAAAGAATATCGGAGCGCAAAACAATACAATCCTTTTTACAAAGTAAAAAGGCAATAAGAAGAAAAGGAATGTTGACAGTGAAAAAGAAAAGGAAAATAGCAGAGAACAATAGCCAGAATTTGGAAGAAATAGCAATATCGCAATCCGAGTTTAATCTTATCCTCAAACTAGCAACAAGCGTTGAAGATGATGAATACATTCTTGAGATAGCTGGCACTGATGGTACCCCAGATGAGCCTGATATTAAAAGTTCCCGCAAAGCTGGAGAGCCAAAAATTAAAAAATTGGGAATTGAAAGCGAAAAGACGCAAGATACCAACGATTCGGATAGCGACAACGATATATTTGCTTTCACTCAAGAAAAAACCGGCTTCCGTAACACCAAGAATTATTCTTTAGATAATACAGAACATGCCCAGAGGAAATGGAAAAACGAAGATAGAATAGGTTTATTGTTAATAAACAATGTTTTCGACTACCACAGCGTAGCAGTCTTAATATCTACATGGAAGGAATTCTTAGCCCCGGATGCAAAGGTGGCTGTATTTGGATCTGACAAGCCCGGTCCCGTTAAGGCTGTCAAGGAAGCTATCAGTGACGGAGGGAATTTCAAGATTCACAAAACTCTTGAGAAGCTGATGGTACTCACTTCAGATAAATGCGTTCATCACTGGCTGATTGACTCAAATGAAGTTGGGACATGTAAATTTTGCAACCGTAAACGTAATTTTAGAAAATTGATGAAACTGGCCTCCTCGCGCCGTGTTAGCAGAAAAAAGAAAACTGGGCGGTAATCGTTCACAAGCCTCTAATCCTGATACAAACATGCTCGGCCATTGCAAACTTAACCTATGGCTGAGATAATAAACTCCATATGTTGGTAAGTATCTGATGATATCCCCTGATCGCATATTGCTAGCAGTGGCATAAACTAACAGTAGCGCCTAAGTTTTTTATCAACTTTACTTAAGGATTGGCCAAAAAATGGGCTTGTTTCTTAGATGGTGGCTTCAAGACGCCAGGTATAGCTGGTCAAAATTCCGGCGCAACCTGTTTGAACGCAAATACCGGCGACTCGCGCTTCCAATTGTTAATAACCTGGGTGATATGGAAGTCTTTCTGCGTCAAGTTAAATAGACTAAAGATAGCTTCTGGCATCTTTATGACTCCATAAGCTACCCCCAAACTGTTTGGAGCAAGAAAAAGATGATTGTGACGGCCTGCAGTACTGGCGGCCGCTCTGCTTTCACAATGATACCCAGACTCTAAACCCCTTCTTCTAACGGTAATTACCAGACCGATAAGGGCATCACATACCGTCTGTGTTTTCACTTCACCAGATGGCAATATGCATTATTTTAATAATGCATACCCGAGAACAGATAATTACTATAGCTACGAGCAGATAATGAGGGAAATCTCCCTGCCTACCAAAAGAGTGGTTTGCTGGGACGTCCGGCAGTGGAAGGATTTTTCTCTGATAGAATTTCACCGGGAATGATAGCCGGAGTAAAAATCCATGGTAAGCAGCTACACCTCTCTTCCGGAACCAGCTTCACTGAGATTTAGCCCTTCACTCCAGGCTATCAGGCAATTCAGGCATGCGTCAGTGTCACTGAATTATTACGAATGCGATATTTGCTGGCATTAGCCAGTGTTTGCTGGACAAACTGTTGCGGGATGTCAATCAGTGTATGGTCATTTAGAATACGAATGGCACCGATGTTACTGCCAGGAAAATCAGCCTGGCGAGCTATCATGCGCACGATATCACCGGGCTGTACACCATGGGATCTCCCGGCGCTCAGGGTTAGGCGGACCATTCCTCTTTCGTTTGGATGGCCTAAAACAGAACTTCCTTTCCCGTTTTTATCTCGTTGAGTTTTCCTCCAGGGGCTTGAAGAACCTGATTCCTTTACCTGGCTAATTTCCGCAATAGGGCGCTGCTTTTCCTCAGCGCGAACAATTTTTAGGGCAGTAGCAGCAATCTTGATCGGGTCATGTCCCATTTCCACCAGGCGCGTAACCAGCTGTAATTCTTTTTGACAGCGTCCGCGTTTTAGCAAGCCGTTCATCTGCGCTAGCAACTTTGCTTCCCGATGTTCCTCGATTTCCTCCACGCCAGGAATTTGTACCCGGGTCAAGGACTGTTTAGTGTAGCCTTCTATCCGATGCAAGCGCCACTGCTCCTGAGGCGTCACCAGGGAAACAGCGATACCTGTTTTATCTGCTCTACCGGTGCGTCCAACCCTATGTACATAGGATTCAGGATCCAGCGGAAGGTCATAATTAAAAACATGCGAGATATCATCGATATCCAACCCTCGGGCTGCTACGTCGGTAGCTACGAGCACGGTAGTTTGATTGCGCCTGAAGCGATTTAATACATGCTCCCGGGTCGTTTGAGCTAGATCGCCATTCAGCGCCTCAGCCGGAAAACCACGCTCCATGAGCTCATTCACTAAAGCGCTCGTGCTGATCCGGGTGTTTGCAAATATGAGGGCACTGGTAATATCTTCAATTTCAAAAAGTCGCGTCAGCACCGCCAGCTTGTCCTTTTGATTGACCAAGCAGTATCGATGGTCGATTGCATCGACGGTAAGATGCCGGCTTGGAATAATGACAGACTGTGGAGCATGCATGTATTTCTTAGCCATGCTAACGATTTTCGGCGAGAGAGTAGCGGAGAAGAGTGCCGTCTGGCGCTCAGAAGGGCAACTGCTGAGTATTTCTTCAATATCCTGAATGAAACCCATGCTAAGCATTTCATCCGCCTCATCTAGAACTATTGCGCTCAGGCTGCTCAGATCAAGCTCCTTCTTCTGAATAAGGTCTAGCAGCCTTCCCGGCGTACCAACTACAATATCTATACCCTTTCTCAGGCGCCCTATCTGCAGGCTGTAAGGTTGGCCCCCATAAACTGCCAGTACGTCTACATTCAGATAATTTCCGTATGCGAGGGTAGCCTGTGCGACCTGTAGAGCCAGCTCTCGCGTGGGGACCATCACAAGAACCTGTACGCCATTCTGTCCTTGCTTTAAGGTTTGAAGAATAGGCAGCATAAAAGCTGCTGTTTTCCCCGTACCTGTCAGTGCTTGGGCGATGACATCGCTACCTCGCAGTAATATCGGAATGGCCTTTTCTTGAACTGGCGTGGGCATGCTATAGCCAAGATCAGAGAGGCCGCGCATTAGTTGCGGCTTGAAATCAAATTGTAAAAATCCGCTTGCATTGGTATTATCAGTTGGTCGGGAAACGTCTGTTGATTGTGTAATATCGGTTGTCATTGTACTCCTGGTTCCATTTTTTTAATCCACTATGTTACGGCTTGCTCGCCAATAATATTTCGCTTTTCACTCTCAGCAGTTGGTGCCGTCTGCAAACAAGAAGATCTATTTCCAATAAAAAGTACCGCCTTCTTCACCCATAAAGGGTAGGCGGTACTTCTGTAGCGCATTTCCTTAACTAGTGTCTATTATTAGTATACCACAACCAAGGGATAATTTTTATTTCCCGGAAGTTTATTGAGACAGCTTGGCGCTGATAAGCCGGTTGGTGTTGACTTTGGTCAGCAAATTTCGAACTTATGTTTGAGAGGCAAACCATTATCCCAGAACTGCAATGCCTGTTAGTAAATAGCCTCAGATAGGTATGAGGAGCCATAAAGTTCGAATCCTAACCTGTATGGCGTACAGCATGAAAGTGAGTACCATTAGATTGATTTTAGATCAACCAAATTTATCTTGAAAAACACTTTGAAGTTTATTGAAGTAGCACCCGGGTATTAAATAAAAAGACTTTAACAGTAGTATCCGGCAGGCCAGACGCTATTCTAAAATATGGTCTTTTGCCTTCATCGATTTGCTTTTAATCTACGATGACGTACGAAAATTACCAGCATTATCACAATAATTGCTGCTCCAGTAATTGCCGCTGGTTGAAGCAAGCGCTGCCAGAGTGGCAAGGGGACAGGTTGTATCGGTTCTTTTGAGGGACCTGAAAAAGCTATTATGGCTTCCTTAGGCAAGTGGCTAGAAGCTTCCTCGAGTTTAAAATTAAACATACTCCCATGGGGATTAACTATTACAGAATCCTGCACCATAAAAGAATATCCTTTTGGATCACGAAAATAGTGCTCCGGCACTTCCAGTACCAAGAGATAGTAGCCATCTTCCAAGTTGTTAACAAGATCTTCCATCAGGATAGCGCAATCGCTTTCAACCTGCCGGGATTTTACCAGGTTTTCTATCTCCAGGCGACCGGATTGAGTGCCCAGATGCAAGAAAGCTTCTTCACCTTGTGCCAAACCGTTTATTATAATTGCCAGTTCATTGGGCTCAACTACCGGCGGATTTTCGCTCTTTCCCATGTTTGCCATTACAATTCCTATACCAGCACTCAAGCCCAAAAATAGTAATGCCAAGGCTATATATACGGATAACTTTACAGGAAAAGCCCTCTTTCTCATGGCCAAAGATTCAAACGTGTACTTCATTCTCTCCATAAAACCACTTCTTTTTAGGCATTTATGGTTTTCAAATCCACAATCGCTTGATATTTGCTCATGCGCACTCGCACGAGATATCGCTTCCTGCCACCACCCGGGCTTTGGCTTATGCATTTCAGCCTCAAGCTTAAAAAAACTCTGAACTTGGTCTTTTATATTTTCCTTATACATAATTATCCCCTATCCCCTCATATCCTGATAAACGCATATTTGATTCAGGCGCCTCAATGCGCGGCTCAAGCGGGATTTAACAGTGCCTTCCGGCTTGCCAATAATTGATGCAATTTCCGGAACCGTAAGCTCCACAAAATAGCGCAATACTAATACTTCTCTTTGTTCCAAGGGCAATTTGCTCAATGCATGGTGCAATTCCTTGCGGTTTTCAGCAACAACTACGGCTTCTTCCACGTTCTCGTGACTGTCAGGTATTTCGGTTATACGATCAAAGGGCACTGTCTGGAACTTCTTTTTTCTGAAGGCTTGTTTTACCTCATTAGCCACAATACGCACCATCCAGAATTTTATACTACCTTCGAAACGGAATGATGGCAGGTTTTGCCATATCTTTACAAGCGCTTCTTGAACCGCATCCTCAGCACCGCATCGCTCACGTATTATTGAATATGCAGTACCGAAGAGTACTCCTTGGTAGTTGGCTATAAGCTTATCGAATGCTTCCTTATTCCCCACCTGGCATTGGCGGATGATATTCTCCTCTTCTTGTTCGTTCAACAGGAGTGCTCCTTAAAAGTACCTTCAATAAACAAGATGCAGGTTAATGTGAATTCGTTCCATTAGGACAACGCTATCTATACTAACAATACTGGCCCCAGAGTATCATTAATATGCGCATCAGAACAATAGGTTAGACAATTTGTAAATCTGCACAAGGGCCAATTCATGGTTATTAAAGATAAAAATAAATTTGTATGCACCGGTCTATTGTTCATTAACATGGGAGCGAGAACATAATAGAAAGCGAACTTGGCAAAGGCAGTACTTTCATTGTGGCTTTACCTGCGGGTAAAAACGGGTAAAGTGTGAACTCTGATACACTTATTATGATGCATTCGTACGGGTTTTGTACACTAATGGTGAGCCTTGGTTGACAGTTCCCGAACTTGTGTTTGAGAAGAAAGGGCTTATTCCAGCCGTAGAGCAAATTCTGATTTCTTATCACACTCAAAAGATGGAATGTTTAATTTAAATAACAAGTCTTAATAGGCAATAACAATATTAAATGGCTATTTTAAAACATATATAAATTCCAATACGTTATGGACTTTTACAGCTAATTGATGTAAAGTGCTCGGATAGGTCATATATTCCCTTGGAACTATATCAAGCTGACATTCAGCTTTATTCCAATCTAAATCGAATCAGTTATGAATAATCTAAATAAAAGCATTTCCACCAGAACTGGTGCTGTCAAGCTTGCGTTGGCTGTCGTTATCAGCCTTATCATTTTAAAGGTTCTAGTTTCCATCATCTCTAAAAGTATAAGCATTTCGGCGCAAGCAGCCGACAGTCTTCTAGATCTTTTCTCAATTGGTATCACCTTTGTTGCAATAAGAATGTCAGTAGCCCCGGCAGATAATGAACATCCTTTCGGACATGGGAAGATGGAAGGTTTTGCCGCATTAATTCAAGCGCTACTAGTATTAGGAGCAGGCGGTTTTATTATATATTCAGCAATACAACGGATATTGCATAGCACGCCGATCGAGCCAAATGAAGGCATGGTCGTTATGGTTATTTCAATTATAGCCAGTTTCTTTCTATCACGACATTTGCAGAAAGTGGCTAAATCCACCGGTTCTTTGGCAATAGAAGCCTCGGCACGCAACATTAGCGCTGATGTTTATTCGGCCGCCGGTGTGTTGATAGGACTTCTAGTGGTACGTCTAACTAATCTAGTTATTCTTGATCCTATCATAGCTTTGATAATGGCTGGATTTGTTTTAAAAGCTGGATTTGCAGTTTCACGGGACGCTTTCAATGAGCTTACAGATTATCAATTGCCCACGGCAGAACAAGATCTTATTAAAAAGTGTATTCAGGAGCATAATACCCAATTAGTCAATTTTCACTCTATGCGTAGTCGACGATCTGGGAACAAACGTTTTGTCGACCTTCATTTAGTTATGCCAAGAAATTTGAGTGTTGAGGAATCACACCAGATGTGTGATCACCTTGAGAAAGATATCACGGACAGATTAACTAATACTGATGTAGATATTCATGTAGAACCCTGTAGTGGAATAGATTGTAGTCATTGTTTGATAACGAATTGTTCTCTACGCCATCTATAAATAGCCTTTACAATACTATAAATATCTACTATAGATTTGTGTAAGTAGGTACTATTAGTACCTCATAAAAATCCCCGATTATCGCAACTGTAATTTCCTCAGGATAACAATCTGGCGGAATGTTCACCGCAGAAAAAGGCGCGTCTATCGGAACTGTCAAACATGGTGGGCCACTTTGTATGAAAGCCAGAACCTTTTCATTTACTTTTAATTTAACAGACAGAAGTTCGAATCCTGCCCCGTAGAGCATGTTGTACGAAAGGCAGAACCTTTCGATTGGTTTTCACGATGGGTAATTAAAGGTTCGAGTCAAAGTGGTGGGTGGTACTGTACAATACGCAGAACCAAAACCTTCGAATTAGTCTTTAGCCTAAGTAATTAGGTTGTCAGGCAGGCTTTTACTATCTATCAGAGACCCCCCCCTTGCTTTTTCCACTGCACGGTGGACATCCGGCAGACATCATCGTTTCTTTGGATTCTTAATGTCACACCGGCAGGTCCCAACCTTCTTAGCCTCGGCAATTCTGTCTTCTATTAACGATCGTCCGTGGTATCTCCGAGCGTCTTCAATAATGTCAAGATCAGTATAATTGAAGCAATAACAGATCTTCATGGTTATTCGCTTACTTCTTCAGCCCTTGGACTCTAACGCTGGCAACTGAAGTCGATATATCCTTGACTTGTTCGCTAGTCAAATTCAAATCTTCCACAGCGGCTTTCGCCACGGGGTCACTCACTACGCAATCCAAAGGAAATGTCGATTCCTCTACGACCTTAACCTCTTCAAAGCCTGATTTCCTAATGGCTTTTAGATAGTCATTCTTCTTCATAGCTCCGGCTACACACCCGACATAAGCGTCAATTGAATTCCTGATGAAGTCTGGGAGTTCTTTTAGAATGATGATGTCCGAAACCATCAACCTTCCACCTGGCTTTAGCACCCTAAATGCTTCATCGAAAACTCTCTGCTTGTCGCTTGAAAGATTGATAACGCAGTTCGAGATAATGGCGTCTACTGAGTTATCAGCCAAAGGTAGATTCTCGATTTCGCCCAATCGAAATTCCACGTTGGTGTAACCGTTTTTTCTAGCGTTTTCTCTAGCCTTGTCCAACATTTCAGCAGTCATATCAACACCGATGACTTTACCTTTCGCCCCAACCTTGGTAGACGCCAGGAAGCAATCGAAGCCAGCACCAGAGCCAAGGTCTAATACCGTCTCTCCTTCTTTCAGTGATGCCAGAGCCACCGGGTTACCGCACCCAAGACCGAGGTTCGATCCCTCTGGCACAGCATTGAGCTCTTTGTAGCTGTAGCCAATCTTCTTACTGATTCCAGCAGCAACACCGGCGCTTGTTCCACAGCACGAGCTAACTTGCGACGCAGGCCCGCAACAGCAGCTGGAGCCACTCTGCTTGGCTATGTTTCCATACCGCTCTCTGACCGTCTTTTTAACCTCTTCCTTCTTCATGTTTAACCCGCCTGATGAATCTTCTCATACACCTCATTTAACAAGTGGCTGGAAACCACTTTTTGGAAGTCCTTGTCATTCATAAACTTGGCGAATATATCCTCGTTTTGTTCCATACGATCAATAATAAGGTCTTCCAGGGCCTTATCGAAAACATATTTAAAGTTGTCTATCGGGTTGGCAAGCGCTGCCTGCCTTAGCGATTCATCTGCCACTGCCTCTTCCCGAATCTGGTTGAAAAACAGCTCATCGGCGGGCTTGAATTCAGTTCCAAAGCGCTCATTGACGATATCTATCAATTTGGAGAGCTTTATCTTTTCACCATAGTTTGCCCCTGTTCCAACAGAGACTGGTCCGGATATGTCGCCTGCTTCGTTTGGCTCTAGTTTAATGCTCCCTTCGCTAATCTTTTGAAGTCTGTAATATTTTAAATTAACCTCGCTATCAAACTCATATTTAGCATCGTTTTGCCGTCTGGGCAATTTATTCAGGAGGAAACGAACATAAGTATATATTTTTTCAAGATCAGAATCCTGGAAAGGGATAATCTGTGAAAGAAAGGAATAGAGGTTCCTAAAGGTGAGCAGCAGATGCCTGAAATCCTCCCGGGAGTTTTCATCCAAAGCTTTAAAACGCTTTACTGCTGGATCGATAAACGAATAAAGCATGGCATGATCATGCTGCTCCTGATTTTCCTTCGATTTAAAAAACACCTTGCAAAAAGCTGCAACTTCATCCTGGTGATACACTTGTTGCTCATCCAACTGTGCTTGCAGAATATAGAGCTGTTGAGGATCAACCTCTTCTTTTATTGAGGTTTGTTCGTAATAGGGTTTAAAGGCTTCGTAGATTTCCTCTGGGTCATTTACAAAGTCAAGAACGAAGGTTTCCTCCTTGCCCGAATAGGTTCTGTTTAAGCGTGACAAGGTTTGAACCGCATGAACCCCAGATAAACGTTTGTCGATATACATAGTATGAAGAAGAGGCTGATCAAAGCCTGTCTGGTACTTTTCAGCAACCAAAAGAACCTGGTATTCGCCCGATGAGAACTTTTCCGGAAGTTCCTTTTCCCGAATGCCGTTATTCATTTCAACTTCCGTGTATGTTCTATCATTGATATCCGGGTCATAAACTGTGCCCGAGAAAGCAACCAGGGTTTTTATATCCCTATACCCGTTTTCAGAAATGTATTTGTCAAAAGCCTGTTTGTACCTCACTGCGTGTAACCTCGAAGAGGTTACTACCATAGCTTTGGCCTTACCGCCAATCTTGTGGCTGGTAAACTTCCTGAAATGTTCAACCATTATTTCAGTTTTCTGGGCTATATTATGCGGATGCAGGGACATAAAACGTGCCAGTGCCCTTGCCGCTTTTTTCTTTTCTACTTCCGGGTCATCTTCGATTGATTTAATAATGCGGTAGTATGTTTTATAGGTAGTGTAGTTTTTTAGTACATCCAGAATAAACCCTTCCTCAATAGCCTGACGCATACTGTAAAGGTGGAATGGCACCGGTTTGCCATCTACGCCTGAATGGCCGAATACTTCCAGTGTTTTATATTTTGGTGTAGCAGTAAAGGCAAAGAAACTGATATTGGGCTGTTTGCCTCGCCTGGCTATTGCTCTCAAGATTTCCTCTTCATAATCGGGCAGACCTTCCGCTTCTGCTTCTTCCCTTGCCTGTTCCTTGATGCTTTGTCCGGCTAAAACTCCTTTGAGGTCAGCTGCGCTTTCACCTGATTGTGAGCTGTGGGCTTCATCTATGATTACGGCATAATTTCGATTTGGTAGGTCTCCAACTTTTTCAGTAACGAAGGGGAATTTTTGCAATGTAGTTATGATAATCGGGGTTGCAGATAACAAGGCTTGAGCTAACTGCGCTGAATCAACATCAATTTTTTCAACAACCCCCTGTTTATGTTCGAACTGATAGATTGTATCTTGCAGCTGTTTATCTATTACTAATCTGTCGGTAACAACTACAACCGAATCGAATATCTTTTTATCATTTTTATCATGAAGAGAAGCCAGCCGGTGCGCCAGCCAGCCAATTGAGTTGCTCTTACCACTGCCAGCAGAGTGCTGGACAAGGTAATTTATGCCCGGTCCTTGTTCCCTGGCATCCGCTTCCAGCTTTCTTACCACGTCAAGCTGGTGATACCTGGGGAATATCATCTTTTCCTTGCGGATGGTTTTGCCATCAACGACCTTTTCGATTATTTCAAGATGCAAAAAACGTGCCAGAATATCTAAGAAACTGTCTTTTTGCCAGATGTTTTCCCACAGATAGTTGGACTTGTAACCATCAGGATTGTTGGGGTTGCCGGCACCTGTGCCGTCCCCCTTGTTAAAAGGCAGAAAAACAGTTGATCTTCCCTGCAGCTTTGTAGTCATAAACACCAGGTCAGGGTCTACCGCAAAATGCACTAGACTGCGTTTCTTAAATGTAAATATTTTCTCTCGTGGGTCACGGTCGTTCTTGTATTGGTGTATGGCATTTTCTACAGACTGGCCACTAAGATGGTTTTTTAGTTCGGCAGTTGCCACCGGGATGCCGTTGAGGCTTATCAGTAAATCTATAGACTGTTCACTGTTCAAACTGTAATGCAACTGCCTAGTTATAGAAAGCCGGTTAGCCTCGTAATTTTTCTTTAGCTCCGGATTCATACTGGAAGCAGGGGCGAAGTAAGCTATTTGGAAGTTCTTGCCGTAACATTTAAAACCATGGCGAAGTATATCCAGGCTGCCCTGTGAATCCATTGCTTTACAAAGACTATCCAGAAATACCGTTTCGGCGTTCTCTTTGATGGTGTTTTCCAGATACTGCCATTGCCTGGGCTGGGTTTCCTTAACAAAGGGAACAAGGATAGTAGGATCTAGTACTCGCTCGCGGTCAAAATTATTCGGGTTTGCTTTAATGTAACCACCCTCATTAAGCAGTGAGCTTTCGATCGCGCTTTCAAATGCTATTTCTCTATGATCAACTGGCATTTGAACCCCCTATGCCGCTTTTTGCCTCACATCTATTTTTCCGGTGACTGCTGCAGTGATGAGTGCAGACCTGTATTCCTGAAGCTTTTCAATAGCCTGGTTGATTTTGTTTATAAGATTGTCAATACGGGCTGTTTCTTTATCCAGATAGTCTGCGATGGCTTGTTGTTCTTCGATTGGCGCACATTGTATGGGAATATTATTCATTGAATCTTGTGTGAGCTTATCTCTAGTGCTGCCTTCAATAAATTGTCTGTATTGAACAACATTAAGCACATTTGTTAAAAAACGAGCATTTGTCGAATTCAAGACTCTTAACACATGTGCATGGTTATTAACCCATATCTTTCCTTCTACAAGAAATGCCACAGTTTTATTGGCTTCGAAAAAGGGAGCTCCGTCTTCGCCTAACAAAATTAATTGCTCATCAAACAGCCAATTATCAATATAATCTAATATTCCATTTGCGCCCCAATATGGGTATCCACCTTGTATATAACCTCTTTGTTCGGAATTGAGTGGTACACGTTTTCCATCTAAACAAGTCGTTACATGTTTTAATTTTTTCAAATCCCAATGTGCCGGTATCTCGCCCAACCATTCAACCCCACTATCTTTCATTTCAACATCAGGATTAAGCCCTTTGGTAACAGCTTGGGTTATCATAGCTGTCCGCTGTTCTTCCAGAAGCGCGATTAATCTTTTTTTCTTTTCGACCAATTGGTCTATGTGGGCGGTTTCTGCATCCAGATAATCAGCGATGGCTTGTTGTTCTTCGATTGAGGGAAGAGCTAGAGAAACGGCTTCCAGTTTTGATTTTCCCAACTCCATAAATGTGCTACCTTGACCAAATGAAACCAGCTCCTGCCTTGCTGAATACAGAACATAGAAGCCAAAATTGTGGCTTATGTTCCCATATGGCACTAGAGAACGGCAGCCTTGATTAGTGCAAAGATCTACCTGAGCTATAGCCAAATGCCCTATTGGAGCTCTAGTTGAAAGAACCAAGCTCCCGACAGGAACCATTGTTGTTCCGCAACTTGAGTAGCCTGCTTCAGTGATATTTCTCTTTGTATTGTCGATTTCATTGCTAGATAATTCCCCTAAATCCTCAGGTGTCACCCACGGGATAGCGCCATCCCAATAAATAGGTTCCGAACTTTTGGGAGTCGAGCCGTTATATACTTTAAATAATCGTTTTATTGTTTTTGTTTCCCAATGTTCCGGTATCTCACCTAGCCACTCAATACCCGAATCTTTATACTCAGGATAACGGGTATGCACTGGCTTGCTGTTTTCAGAAATGGGAACGGGCAAGCTCATTCTATTACCTCATTTATCATCCTTATTATTTCCGTCTCTACCTCTTTTATGTCGGCTTCAATTTCCTCGAGAGGGCGTGGTGGAACGTACTTATAAAAATGCCGGGTGAATGGTATCTCGTAACCTATTTTTGTCTTATCTTCATCAATCCAGGCATCTGATACGTGGGGCAGAACTTCATGTTTGAAGTACTCGTGAATATCTTCTTTGAGTGGAACATTTTCGTAATCACGCAGTTCGGGGTCAGGTTCTGGCCTGCCTTTGGAATCGGTACATGGTTCAGCCGTTTCATCCCTTTCAGATAAGGCGCTTATTATTGCTTTTTTAAGAGCTGCTGTTAGTACAACGCTACAGTTTTTACAGGCATTGGTGAGAGCTATATCAAAATCCTTTCGGTTCTTATATACCATGGTTGAATCCATGTCGCTAAGGCTTTCTATTATCTTTTTTTGCAGTTCTTTTCCCTTCTCGATTTCAGCCTGGCCGGCTTCCCCTTTCTTTTTAGTTTTGGCTAAATTCTGGAAAGCTGTTGCTTCTTTTAATGCTTCTATCCGCACTGGTAATACTTGAAAACTGAGTTTTAATGGTCGTTCAACCGTTATTTTGCTGTACCCAAAGGCTTTGTTGTCAAATATCTTGCAGTACTCATTCTCTTGAAATTCACCATAGATATTAGTTATATCCTGAATATGCTTCTCAGAAAGTTCGTTACGCTTTTGCCCCAGGCTTTTCCTCATCTTCTGGAAAAAGGTGGTAGCGTTGACTAATTGAACCTTGCCTTTTCTTTCCGGTGCCTTTTTATTGGTTACAATCCATATGTAAGTATAAATACCGGTGTTGTAGAAAAGCTGGTCCGGCAGAGCAATTATTGCTTCAAGCCAATCGTTTTCAATAATCCATTTACGAATATTGCTTTCCCCGGAGCCAGCATCCCCGGTAAATAAGGGGGAGCCATTAAAGACGATGCCTATGCGGCTGCCATCAGACTTCATCTTGGATATCATGTGCTGTAAGAAAAGAAAGGAGCCGTCATTTATACGTGGCAGCCCGGCACCAAAGCGCCCGTTGTGCCCTTGCTCATCATACTCTTTACGGATATGATGCTCTTCGGGCTTCCACTCAACTCCAAAGGGTGGATTGGCCAGCATATAATCGAATTTCTTGTGAGGGAAACCATCATCGGTAAAACTATCCCCAAGTTTGATGTTTTCCAGGCTTTCACCTTTTATCATCATATCCGAACCACAGATTGCATAAGATTCCGGGTTGTATTCCTGACCAAATACTATGAGCTTTGCATCCGGATTAAGCTGGTTGAGATATTCATCTGCTACGGAGAGCATCCCCCCGGTACCACAAGCAGGATCAAAGAGCGTTTTGATAATTCCTGGTTTGGTTAAAACATACTCATCCGGGTCAAATAGCAAATTTACCATCAGCCGGATTACTTCTCTTGGGGTAAAGTGGTCACCTGCCTCTTCGTTTCTTTGCTCAGAAAACCTGCGTACTAACTCTTCAAAGATATAGCCCATCTCAATATTGGTAACAGTATCCGGGTGAAGATCCAGCTCACTGAATCTGGAAACTATTAGAAAAAGGCGGTTGGATTTATCCAGGCTGGCTATATGCTCTTCCAGTTTAAAATTATCGAGAATCTCTCTTGCTCTTGGAGAAAAACTCTTGATGTAATGAGTAAGGTTAGCTGCAATGTTATTCGAGTCACCCTTCAAAGCCTGAAACGTGAATTTTGAAGTATTATGGTAAAGTTCGCTTTTAGTTGTTTTATCTTATTTCCATATTATACACTCTTACTATTAAAGAGTAGGGGTGTGATATGGATAAATGGTTCTTGCTTCATACAGCAGCATGGGTGGGGGTTGAAATAGCCGTGGGGGTATTTGTATCACCTGCATGGGCGCTATATTTATTGATAATCGCAATACCCATGTTAATAATCTCGTATTGGAAAATTCATAAAAAAGAATCCAATAATGAATTTATAAATACTAGTTACAACAAAGAGCCTATACCAAATAAAATAAGGGTTTCAGAAGTAGAATTAATTAGCATGGCAAGAACTATGTTAAGAGTGCATGGTCATGAAGATATTACCGGCATAGGGTTAGATATAAAAAGCGGAGTCCTGCCAAGCGAAGTTATGTTTAAACCTTGCCATAAATGCGGAATACAGCGAAATAAAAAATATGAAGGGAAATATATATGGTAAATGACGAAATAACCTGTAAAAATTGTGGTTCAACCAATATTCTTAAATACGGTAAATACAAAGGCACACAGTTATATTGGTGTAAAGATTGCCAGCGGAAGTTCAAGGGTGATGATTGCCTGTTCCATATGAAAGTACCCCCCGAATACATATCAAGCGCATTATCCATGTATTACATGGGCATGAGCTTTAATGATATACGAAATCACTTAAACCAAGAACAAGGTTATTACCCGTCAAAGTCGGTAGTCTATCAGTGGGTAGATAAATATACCGATATGGCAATAGACCACTTCAGGGATTACAAACCCCAAGTGGGTGATACATGGATAGCAGATGAAACCATGTTAGACCTAGATGGTAATCATAAAATATGGTTTTGGGATATTATAGACACCGATACAAGGTTCTTACTGGCTTCAAGGGTATCAGTATCAAGAACTACCCAAGACGCTGAAGCCTTGATGAATAAAGCCGCAAAGGTAGCAGGCAAAACCCCCAAAGTAGTAGTTACAGATAAGCTGAAAGCCTATCTAGACGGTATAGAACTTGCCTATGGTGCTGATACCGAACATATCCAGAGCAAAAGCTTTACGGTATCAGAGAATACTAACTTAATTGAACGCTGGCATGGGATACTCAAAGACAGAACAAAGGTAATGCGGGCGTTCAGGGATATTGATACGTTAATTCAGTTTACCGATGGCTTTGTAGTCTATTACAACTACTTCAAACCGCATGAATACCTGGATGGTAAAACCCCCGCTGAAGCAGCCAAAGTAGATTACGATGTTAAGAACTGGAAACAGCTAAGCCAATTGCCACAACCGAAAGAGCAAACACCAAGACAAAAGATAGACTTAACAGGAAAGAAGCTATACAAGCGCAAGCGTGGGCGCAGGGTAAATAAAGAAACCAAACCAAGTTTGGGAACAGGGAGGCTATAAAAATGAGTGTTTCTGAAAGTAAATCAGCGTATAATGCCATAAACAATATATTCAGGAGCATTATATGCCTAAAGGAAAACAGAGAAATGATTGGATTAAAGGTAAGATTGAACATATTGAGAGCAATTGGGATAGATACGAAAACAGAATACAATATACATTCACTATTGCCTTATTTGTATTGCCCTTTGCTTTTAACTATGCAATCAAAACGGGGTGGGATATGCTAGGGCTTTTAGCTTCAGTAACACTTTGGACTGTGGTTATCTGTGGGTGGTTTTTAATTAGAAATACGGGCAAAACCACTAAACATAAACTGGATAATATAGAAACCCAATTAATAAAGAGTAATAAAAAACTAGATAAACTAATAAGAATATTATCTATAAAAAAAGCGGGGTAAGAATGCTAATAACCACGAGTGAACAACCAAAAAAGAACTTAACCAGTATTATTGAAGTCGTAACCTGCAACTCGGTTTAAGATTAATTCTATATCTTTCACCGGGCCACCTTTAAGACTTTCGTATTTAGCCAAAACCTTATCTTTGGTTGGTTCTAAAACACAATCAAGCCGGCGCAGAACTGTCATAGGAAGGATTACTTCACCATATTGACCTGGTTTATATGGCCCACGCAAAAGCTCGGCTATGCTCCAAATAAAACTTACCTTTTCGTTAAAGCGGTCCATTGCCATTCAGTAGATGCCTGCCTTTTGTAAAATACTATTAGCGTTAATTTAATACGATTTTCCTAATTATAACCCATGCCTGTGGCTTAATGATATTGATCCATTAGTTGTATGCTAAAATAATTATCGTTTAATCGCTAAACACCAGTAGTTTATCACCCGTATACTTTATGCCTGCAACCACTTTTTTAGTCGTTGGCTTTGTAATCCTTAATCGCTTCTTCAACAACTTTCCAAGAAGCAAGCTCTTCACCGGTTTCTTTGTTACGCCACACGTCTTCAATAATTGGCGGAACCTGGAATGTG
This sequence comes from Dehalococcoidales bacterium, assembly GCA_028717385.1. Classification (NCBI taxonomy): domain Bacteria; kingdom Bacillati; phylum Chloroflexota; class Dehalococcoidia; order Dehalococcoidales; species Dehalococcoidales bacterium. Next base: position 20,132 of record JAQUNW010000016.1, read on the forward strand.
AACAACATCCCAAAACGCGCATAGTAAATTCCCAGGTGGTCTATAACACCGTACGGAAAACGTTCGCGTTTGTTCAATATATAGTAGCCTATAAGCTGCCGGAAATATTCCCGCGTAAATTTTAAGTATTTCGTAGTTTTTATATCTATTAAAGTTGAATCTATGATGATATCTGCATCCGCGCCTCCCACATCCAGGCTGCTTTTCCCAAACACAGGATTTAAAACACATGTATGATTTGCTTTGAAATCTCTGGGATTTACCAATTCCATAAGGTTTAGGAGATCTTCTACATCTCTTTCATCTACATCAAATATTTGTGAATTCGGGAAATTATTACCTGTTCGGGCTACTGCTTCCAGCTTGGCAAGAATTATGCAATCTGCAAGCAAGCAGGAAATCGAAACATCACCACGAGCAAACTGAGTACGTTTTTCTTCAAAGTCTTCAATAAATTGCAGTCTCCTCTTATCACCTTTGATTCCACCTCTTGCGGTTAATGGAAAGGCGTTTACTATGTTGGCGTTAAGTTTTGAAACCAAAATCCTGAGCGCATAATCGAAACCAGCGCCTAATGTTTGGTAATTCCTTGTTAACGGAACTGCTTTGATCGGTTCTTTCAGGGTGAATTCTGGTTTTTGAAATAGCTCGTCTAATATTGAGCGAGCGAAATGGGAAAAATCTGATAATGACATTTTTCACCCCCTTTGCTTGTATTGAGACAAGTAATTGTAGCCCACATTAAAGACATATTACGCTATCATTAACATGATTATATGAAATATTTTCCTAATAGACGAAATATCCTCTTGCAAATAAGATATATCGTGATATAATATGGTGATATACAGTATGATATTTAGTTTGGTTTGGCGGAAAGCCGAGAGGGGGGAGATATGGCAAAGATTCAACTTGAACTATCGGAAGAAGAAAACAGGATTGTGGAAGTTTACAAAATCGTTAACAGGCTTAATTCGAAACAGGAAGCCATAAAGCAGATGATTCATTATTTTGAAGCCGAAGTAAAGCCAAAAAAGCTTGCAAATAAAGATTATTTTCAGGTCTAGGAGGGAACTATGGGTACAACCGCGATAATATGGTTAGTTATAGGGGCTATATTCTTCGTACTAGTGATATTCATCATTAAGAGCTGGGTACAAGTCTATAACAAATTCCAGTATTGGATCACCAGAGCACAGCGTAAGTTTGCTGACGTTGATATCATCATGCAGGAGCGCCTTGATAACATGCATGCTCTGGCCCAGATAGCCAAAAAGTACGACATACACGAATATAAGGCACTGAAAGATACAATCGAGGCAAGGAGCCGTTGGACTAAAGATGCCGGCTTGAACGAAAAGGTGAAAATGGCCAGGCAAATCGAGAACAACTATTTTAAACTTCAGGCTATATTTGAAAAATATCCGGATCTTAAGGCAAATAAGTTGCATCTATCTCTTTTGAAAAGAGATACGGATATTGAAAGACGGCTGAGGAAAACGCGCCTGTCATACAACCAGGTAGCGCAGAAATACAATGAAAGAACCCGCAGATTTCCCAGAAATATTGTGGCGCGGGTTCACCACTTTTCTGTGTTGGAATACCTTACGTTTGAAGGGCAGCCAGTATTTGAGCCCCGGGAAATTTTTAATGATGAAGCGTAAATAATTTTAGGGTATATGAAATGGTGAGGGTGCACACGAGGCGCAGAGGAACGGCGATCGTTGAGACAGAAAAGGGCATCCTGGTTACAGCGGGCAAAAACAGGATGTTTTTATTGCCGGGCGGAGGAGCTGGTAGAGGTGAAACCCGAATTGAGGCTGCAATCAGGGAGTTGCGAGAAGAAACAGGGCTAATATCTTACAATGCCAAGTTGCTTTTCAGGCACAAGGGTTATCCCCATAAATCGCACAAGCATGGATATTTCGTGGACTACCACACGGTTTGTCTGATCAAAGCTGATGGAACTGCAAAGCCACATAAAGAAATTGCACATGTTGCCTATTATAAACCAGGTTCAGATATAAGGATTTCAAGCACCACTAAGGAAATACTTCATAGATATTATCGCTTCAAGAAAAGCAGCAGGCTTAAGCAGGAAAATACAAGCTTATTCCACCGAATTATGGACTGGCTGAGCTGAAATTTAGGGGGCACGAACACAGCTATTTTGAATTACTATTATATTGAATACCGGTTCCATGGTTATCCCAAACGATACCTCAAAAGCTTAATACACGAAGTATCCAGAAATTTTGGGGTTAAAGGAGCTATAAAAGGCCGGCCTGTACCCCATATAACTTTATACGGCCCATTTGAAACAAATAACTCTTATGATGTATTTAGAACGATAGAAAGGGTGGCTAAAAGATATACGCTGATACCATTTACTGTTGATGGCTTCGATAGCAAAGCGGGCAATAATGCCAAAGTAATAGCTGCAAAAATAATTCCTTCACCAGAACTTATACAATTGCGAATGGATTTAGCGAATGAATTAAATAGGATAGTCGAGAAGAAAAATCGCCAGCCCTGGGACAGTGAAAACAAATACTGGTTTCATTCTACAATAGCGATGAAAGACATCGATGGTAAATTTGATAAAATTAAGAAACACCTGAGCAAGAAAGATCAGCCCTGTATTCATCAACATCTGGTTAGAATGACCGTCCTTAATCGCAAACGGAAAATTATCAGTGAATATGATTTGTTGTTGCGAAAATGGTTAAGTAGAAGTCAGGCCTTGAGTAATCACTGGTGGCGTAAAACGATAAATCGTTTGTGCGAGTATAGGGGTTTGCCCAGTGAAAAATATTCTATTTTCGAGAAGGTTAAAAAAACATTATTTTTCTGGAGAAACTAGAATATTGGCATCATGAATACTGAATGAACCCCTTCACAAAACCCGCCCTCGAATTTCACAAAATCACACGAATAAAAACTTCAATATCAAGCCCCTTCACAAAAGAACTCTTTAATAAAACAGGCAATGTTGGGAAACGTTAGCTTATGACATTTGGGGTAATACAAATCTTAGCTCACACCTTCCTGGAATAGATATACCGTTGCCTGCGTTGTTCGATCTTTAAGATCCAACTGTTTATTTCCATTGTCTTCTTCTAACTGGTAACTTAAAGTAAAATAATTTAGATGGAACTTTTTTAATTTTTTCCACTATATATATTTAGAAGGCGAAAATGGAAAAGTGGCAATCGGGCAATAAACGGGACTTCGAGCAGGTGTATAACCGTTACAACAGCATGGTTTCCAAGCACGCATATCTAATTACGGGATCAAGAGATATAGCTGAGGATATTGTCCAGGAAGTGTTCGTGGCTGCCTGGAAGTTCCGGGCAAGCTACGATAGTCGTAAGGGCAGCCTGGCTACGTGGCTGCACCGCATTACGGTGAACGAGTGTTATAAAAAAATACGTGCAATTTCTGTTTACGACTGCCTGGAAGATTTCGATTTTCCGGAGGCAACAAGCAGACAGCCCGAAGAGTTGCTGGTAACGAAACAGGAATATGACGAGATGCTAAAAGCTCTGGGCGCAATGGATGAAAAGCACCGTACGATCCTGGTGCTGAAGTATCTCGACGACCTTTCGTATGCCGAGATTGCCGATATCATGCAGCTTCCCATTGGAACGGTAAGGTCAAGGTTAAGCCGCGCAACCAGGGCCTTGAGAGAGCAGGTAAACCATTCCAACGTTTAACTGTCAGGGAGAGTGAATGAAATGAACTGCCAGGATACGAATGAACTGTTAAATTCTTATCTGGATAATGAATTGGCAACCAATGAGGTTGAAGAAATCCAGGAGCATCTTGAAAAATGCCCTGCCTGCTGTCAGGAGCTCGAGCAATTATCAAGGTTCAAGATAAAATTCCGCCAGACCCTGGTCTCCTCAACCCTAACCTCAGAGAGAAATAAAAGTACCTGGAATAGAATTCTTGCTAGAATACAGGATGGCGAAACTGGACGAACAAACCCCAGCTATTTTAAAGAGCGAATTTTTTCAGTCTTTTCCTCAAATATGGTTAAACTGGCCACCGCTTTTATAATTGTCATATCTGTAGTTGCCACAATAATAATGTCTCTTCCCGGCGAAACAGTAGTTGTCATAGCTGAATCAGCTCTTACAGAACCGCCAGACGTTACGCAGGAAGCCGCAGATGACCTCGTTCCGACACCCGGTGGTTATGTTTACAGGGGTAATGCCCACCAGGTAGGGGAACCCGATAGTTGGCCTGAAATTGACACAACCGAAATAACCATTGGAGATGACGATTCCATCGATATACGCTACAGGGACTGGATAACAACCAGAGCTGGGGAAACAAGGAACAACATGATCGTTATCATTGCCCCTTACACCCTGGATCAATTGAAACTCGGGGTAGCAAATATGCCCGAAAACGCCAATATTTCCGTTGAAGAACTATGCCGGTGGTCTCGCCCTGTAAACGTTATTGCTCCGGTGCTTGCATTTTCGATAGGTGAGAATGTTAAACCCGGAATTTATACTTTCGACATAGGAATTGCGGTTAAAGGAAAGGATTACGAGCTTATCCCCTGTGCAATAGAAGTCTTGCCGGCACTACTGTCTGAATAGGAAAAGGCTGAAGTGGCCGAAATAACGCTCGGCGACTAAGGATCCTGCGAATGGCTACAGGGAAGAAACGATTATAGAATAGAACTGGTGAACTGGTACGCTATGGTATTGAATTCGGAGGCTATAGTATCTAACTGAAGAGTTCAATGGTAACTACCTTCACAAAAGAACTCTCTTATGACATAAGGACGATGCACCTTCCATCAAATTGTTGAATACACTACTGGAATAGTGATTTCGATATATCGAAAAACGATGGTGGGCCACTTTGTATGAAAGCCAGAACCTTTGCCATGGTTTTTAAATTGGTTTAATTATCGGTTCGAAACCTGCATGGTAGAGCGTGCTGTACAAGGGGAATATCGATTAGTTTTGATTTTTCAATAAGGTAAAGTATCAAACTATGAACAACTCCGCGTTACAGCACGCCCTACCACTCGATCGTTTGTTTTATCCTCTTTTACTTTTGGTCCTGCCCGTTCATTTCTTTTTGGAATCTCAGCGCCTCTTCCTTGACCTGATGCCTTATGGTTTGCTTAATAAATTTTAAAAGAAAAACAGCGAGCACGATGAAAAATAACAAGGATATCAAAACACCAAAGGCCTTTATTATCACTATATCCAGTGGACCAGGTGGCATCATTAGCTTCTCCTCATCCCGAACAAGACACAAGTCCTTCGTACCTCAAGAAATAACCGGCTATTATGCTTGATTTATTGGTTTTTATTACACCCGGTAGCTTCTAGAAACACGCTTTCCAGGTTTGCTTTGCGTCTTCTCATTTCCTTTATAAATAAACCATGTTCGGCCAATACGGCCGATACATGTTCCGCCTGGCCTTCATGAGCGGTTACCACCACCATAACATCTTCGATTCTCGCATTGTATCCGACATCAAACAGCACAGCCACAGCTTTTTGAGGATCAACAACCACCAGTTCAAGCTCGCTTCGCCCGGCTTCAAGCATTATTTTGAGCATATCCCCCTGTTTAACCACCTTGCCATGTTTCAATATAGCCATGTGAGTGCAAACCTGTTCTACTTCAGCTAGTATATGGCTGGCAAGCAACACGGTTTTACCCTGCCTGGCAAGTTGTGATATCAGGTCGCGGATTTCAGCAATGCCTTCCGGGTCCATTCCATTTGTTGGCTCATCGAATATCAAGAGTTCCGGATCATCAAGAATGGCCAAAGCAATTGAAAGGCGCTGTTTCATGCCCATGGAGTAGCTTTCTAAGATGCTATGGGCACGGTTGGCAAGCCCAACCATTTCAAGCACTTCATCCACATGCTTGTTATCCACCGGTTTATGCAAACTGCCAAACATACGCAGATTATCTCTTCCCGAATAATTAGGGTAAAATCCCTGGGAGTCCATAACCACACCGACTCTTTTGAGATTTTCAGGTTTCCGCTCTTCTCCA
>JAQUNW010000017.1 GCA_028717385.1 Dehalococcoidales bacterium
ATTTTCTTTCGATAAAAAATTGATGATACTGATTTTAAAAATGAACCTGATATCATTACAGAAATAGGACTGGAGATAGTACCGCCAATCAATATAGATAGTATTACGCTGGCTATCAAGCACCTCGAAGCATTACCTGAAGTGAAAAAAGTTGAATTAATTTCCAGAGTGGACAAGCCTCTGGTAATAGTAAGTTTGGCCAGGCCGGTCGATATCAAACATGAACTCGAATCCCTACCATGCATACAGAATATTGAAGCAAGCAATGATCTGGAACAGGACAGACCAACATTTGCGGTTAAAACCCAATCTTTGGATAAGGTTGGTTTTTAAAGCTGTCATATTTTGAGTGAATACTTTCATTACCATTCAGGGTAAAAGAATAAAACAACTATAACTGTTTAAAATAAAGCCGACTTGTCAAAGCGCTTTCCCTGAGGCATAATTTTGTTGTTATGCCTCAGTTCTTTTTTAATTATCAGAATAAAGACAACTATTTCCACCGGCTTAATCCTGTAGTAAAGCTGGTATGGGCAAGCAGCATCATAATAATCGCCATGCTGGCTAATCACCCGGTAATATTAGCTTTATTACTGTTATGCACACTGCCAACAGTCTTTGCTGGCGGCATTTGGCGGCAATGGGCAGTTATAATGCAGCTGACTCTCTGGATGGGCATCATGGTGATGGTTATTAACTGCCTGGCTAACCCTGGCGGTAGCCATTTATTGTGGCAATCCTGGTTTTCTCTTCCCATATTTGGGCATATACGGGTAACACTGGAAGCAATCATCTACGGATTATTTATGACAGTACGTTTGATGGCGATTATTTCCGCCTTTTCTGTAATTACTCTAACCATCCACCCCGATGAATTGCTATCGGCGATGCTTGAAATGCGCTTGCCATACAAAACCGCGATGATGGCAGCTCTCTCGATAAGATTTGTACCTACCATGTTCGAAGACGCTACTCGCATTGCTGATGCGCAACGCTCCAGAGGTCTCGAAATGGACAAGGGTAGCAAATTTGAACGGTTAAGAAGGAGGGCGCCAATACTAACCTCGCTCCTTTCCTCCTCCCTTGAACGCACTATCCAATTGGCAGAAGCAATGGAAGCTCGTGCATTTGGCAGTTCATCTAAACGGTCACGGTTTTTCAGACTGGCTTTTAGCAAATTAGATATAACAATGATAGTTTTTCTGTTATTAATGCTGCTTCTGGCATTGTATATTCTGCTATCAGGGGGTATTTCTTATGAATACTTTCCTTCACTTCAGAGGATTGACTTAAGCACCAAAGGTTTAGTGATGGCGATACTTGTCGTTTCCGTTCTGGCGGGATTGGTACCTGCAGCTAGATTGGGTGAGAGTAATTATCATGATAAGGTTTAATAACGTAACCTTTGCTTATAATGGCTCACCTAAACCCGCATTATCACAAGTCAGCCTTACTATAAACCGCGGCGAATTTGTTTTGGTCACCGGAAAGTCAGGAAGCGGTAAAACCAGCCTCTGCCGAACGATCAATGGCCTGATCCCACACTTTCATGGGGGTACAATCTCCGGAACAATTACAGTAGATGGCCTGAATCCTGTTGATGCTTCTCCAAGTACCATGGCTACAAAAGTTGGAATGGTATTTCAGGATCCGGAAAATCAACTGGTTACATCTGATGTGAGCCATGAGATTTGCTTTGGAATGGAAAACCTGGGATTCCCCGATAACCTGATTGCCGAACGCTTGGAGGAATCTCTTCGCCTGTTGGATTTAGATCACCTTCGAAACAGACCGATTCATGAATTGAGTGGAGGAGAAAAACAACGAACCATTATAGCTTCTGTACTGGCGTTACGGCCTGACATTCTGATATTAGACGAGCCAACATCTGAACTTGATCCTGAAGGTGCTTGTAAAACTCTTTCCCGCTTACGGGAGCTTAACTATGAGCTTGGCCTTACCGTAATTATTATCGAACATCGCCTGGATAATATTATTCAATATGCGGACAGGGTAATTGTGATGGAAAAAGGTCAGCTAGTAATAGACAGCTCTCCCGAATCGGCCATGTCAGAATATGGGAAAGAAATGATTTCATATGGAATAGGGTTACCACCAATCGTACAACTCTTCCAAAAGTTGGCTAATAATGGGATTACAACAGGCAGAGTTCCTTTATCGGTAAATGAAGCATCCCATGTATTTGCTGAAGTTTTCAACAAACCATTATCGATCGCTGAGGATAATAACACCATTAGCAGTAATGATCTTGCGGTGGAACTACAAGGTGTGAGTTTTGTTTATCCCAACGGGATTAAAGCTATCGATAATATTAGTTTACATATATACCGAGGTGAAGCGGTAGCAATATTGGGGCGCAACGGTTCCGGCAAGACTACGCTTGTCAAACTGATCAATGGTTTGCTTGCCCCCAATTTGGGAGCATTAAAAATACTTGGTCGAAACATTTTCAAGAAGACTGTTGCAGAACTTGCAAACAGCGTCGGAGTTGTGTTTCAAAATCCGGCAGACCACCTGTTTACAGATTCGGTGGAAGAGGAAATTGCCTTTGGGTTAAAAATCAGGGGGTTTTCTCCGCGGGAAATTTCAAAATATATCGATACTATGCTTGATCAGCTTAATCTTGGGCATTGCCGTGGCCGTAATCCCCTTGATTTAAGCAGCGGAGAAAAGCAACGGCTTGCCCTGGCCTCAGTTTTGGTATACGCTCCACCTGTGCTTGTACTTGATGAGCCTGACAGGGGAACTGAAGAGCAAACCAGGCAAGAATTAACAAGATTGCTGCGTGATTACTGCTCTGCAGGGAACACAGTGGTAATAGTTACTCACGATGTGGAAATGGCAGCAAGTTTTGCACAACGGGTAATCGTGATGGATGAAGGAAAAATCACTCTCGATGGGAACAAACATGAAGTTTTCCCCAATGCTGGGCTGTTTTCTACGCAGATAAACTGCCTGGTAAAGCGTTTTGCGCATTATGGGGTTTCTTCGAAGTTCCTGACGGCTGATGAAGTTGCAGGAGCTTACTGTGAATAGCCGCTCAAATATCCGTAATCGCCTTTATGTCCTGGTGATGTTTTTTGCCGCTACAGCAACTCTTCTGCTGGCTATATATGCACCAGCATGGCTTGGGAGGGGTCCGAACTGGGGATTAGTCGTCATGCTGATTACCGGCTTAATAATTATTGCCGTATTTTACGAATTTGAAACGCGAAAAATATCGTCCAAGGAAATCGCGTTAATCAGTATGATGGGCACACTGTCTGCCATATCACGGATCCCGTTTGCACCAATCCCCAACGTCCAACCGGCAACTTTTATCATAATCTGCACCGGATATGTATTTGGGCCGATGGCCGGATTTATGACCGGAGCGTTAACCGCAATTATTTCTAATATGTTCCTCGGACACGGCCCGTGGACGTTGTTTCAGATTTTTGGCTGGGGTTTGGCAGGGGTAATCCCAGGCATTCTTCCCCATAGCAGAACTTATATCTGGATGTTGACCGTTTTTGGACTAATCTGGGGATACTTCTATGGAGCCATTGTAAATATCTGGTTCTGGGCATCTCTGATATACCCCTTGACATGGCAAACATTTCTCCTTTCAATGTTGAACAGCGTTTGGTTTGATACCATGCACGCGATAGCCAACATGGTGTTTATGCTGGTATTGGGTAAGCGCGTCATCAGCATACTTCTCAAATGGAATCAGAGGTTCTTCTGGCAAATCGGCACATCGAGTGACAATCTGCCAATAAGCTAAGATCACAGATTTTACTGAAATAAAAGTTATTGCCCTGTCAGATAATCCCGAGTTACAATAAGCAGAAAACAATAATGTACTATGGATTTTAAGAAAATCGCATTACAACTCAAAGAATACTTCTCTTCTCCGAGCCGTCAGCTGCTGTTATTTGGCCTGATTCATTCATTAATCCTGGTTTTTTGGTTAAATTTTTCCAGCTTTGAAATTAGAATCCACCCTGATGTAGAGCTGTATTTTGAGTATGCCGAACTCATGTTTAGCGGCGAGCTGCCTTATCGCGATTTTGGTGTAGAATACCCTCCGCTTGCTCTACTTTTTCTGTTAATTCCGCGGTTATTCAGCGCCAACCTGGCTGGTTATGCTGATGTTTTTGCCGTATTAATGCTGATGTTTGACCTGCTCGGATTGTTTTTTACCAGCCGGCTGAGCCGCCGGCTGGGGCTTGGGCATTTTACTACCCTATCTATTTATACAATCGCATTCTTCATTCTTGGAGATATTGTTATCAACCGCTTCGATATAATACCGGCAGTATTGTCGCTGGGAGCAGTTTATTATTTCCTAAACCATAAAAACAAGACGGCTTGGTTCTTTTTGGCGCTTGGAGTCTTGAGTAAATTGTATCCAGCAGTTCTTGCCCCTTTGTTCGCATTGCCTCATATCCGTAAACGGGAATTTCGACCCCTGGTGAGGGGACTGGCTGTTTTTAGCATCACCGGTTTAGCGCTAGTGCTGCCATTTTTAATAGCCAGCCCGGACGGATTTTTTGATTTTATTAGTTTTCACTCTGATAGAGGGCTCCAGCTTGAATCTGGCTACGCTTCATTATTGATGTTTGGAAACATGCTGGGTCTCACCCCTGTGGAAATCGTACTTTCCTACTCATCAGTGGATATTTGGGCACCAGCTTCTGACTTTTTGGTTTCAGCCTCCACGTTTATTACTGTAGCGGCGGTTTTTACCTGTTATTGGTTCTATTTTCGCCAAGTCGCAGATAAAAACAATAGTAGCTCAAGTTTAGCCTGCTTCACTGTTGGAGTACTGGCACTTTTACTGGTCTCGGCTAAAATATTTTCTACCCAATTTGTAATATGGCTATATCCATTCATTCCCTTAATTGATAACCGAATGAGGCATCCCGCCTGGATAATATTCGGGATAATCGCGCTCTTGAGCCAATACATCTATCCATACAACTATGGAGAACTGATGGATTTTAAGCAGCCGGCGGTAATCTTCCTAATTGTTCGCAATTTCCTGGTTTTTACCCTTGGGGTAATGGCAATGTACTCAGTAGCCAGCTCGCGCAATCGCATTCCAGTTACGGACGATTGACAAGCACTTTCTTAGGCTTGGTTTAAAAAATCAAATTCGAGGTAACGCCCGGGTATTGCTTGTTTTGCCATGGTATAAACTGCCCTGGCTACTGCAATATCCTCAATGGCAATACCAGTAGAGTCAAATACGGTAATATCATCCTGATCAAAGCGGCAATCGACATGGCCAGCGATACAATCACCAAGAGTCGCTGCAATCTCACTTACTGAAAACTCACCTTGTTGTATTGGTACGTTTACCTCTCCGGATTTGGATGCCTGTTCAATATCATCTACTGTCACCATGGCCTTCTGTATTATTTGTGTTTCAAGCTCCTGCTTGCCGGGGGCATCGGCTCCAATAGCATTGATATGTGTACCTTTTTTTATCCAGCGATAGCTAACTACAGGCTTGGTTGCCGGTGTGGTTGTGCAAATGATTTCACAGTCACAAACTTCTTCGATTGGAGCTACTTGTATTGGCAGGTGCGAATATTTGTCAACCAATTTTTGTGCTCTTTTTTCGTCGATATCAAATACTCTAATTCTTTCCAGATCGAATAATTCAAGATGAGCTTCAAGTTGAGTCAGAGATTGCCGCCCCGCACCAACCAAGCCAAGCGAGGAAGATTTGGGATTAGCCATATACCTCGACGCGATAGCTGAAGTCGCACCGGTTCGGTATGCGGTAATCTCGCTTGCGTCCATAACTGCCAGGGGATAACCGGTTTCGGGGTCGTTGTAGATTATTATTGCCATAACAGTAGGAAGATTATGAAAATAGTTCTGCGGATGCACATTAACCCATTTTACCCCGGAAGCGTCTACAAGTGCGGCTGGCATGGCCCTGAAATCACCCTTTTCTAGCGCAACGTATGATTTTGCAGGCATTTTGGTCAAACCAGAGGCCATCTCATTAAATGCTTTTTCGACCTCCTTTATAACCAGCCTCATGTTTATCAGTTGCAATACATCGGTTTTAGAAAGAATCAGGGTTTTCATTAATTCTCCTGGTTGAATTATTCCAGATTGATGCTCTATTTTAGTGTGATAAATAGTTTAAATCTTACCGACCAATATAGCAATATCGTAGAAAATATGTTGTTTTATATAAATGATAAGGGCGTTGCATTAAAACAACGCCCTTATTTGTCCATGGATCCTTAAGCTTTACTTGCCTTTCGGTTTTGCTGGAGTAGCCGCCGGTTTTGCTGGTGCAGCCGCTGGTTTGGACGGAGTAGCTCCCGGTTTGGATTTCTCTACCATATCTGCTTCACCTCCTTTTGGAGTGATTGCCTATATATCCGTTAAGCCTAATTAATCAATGTAATGTAATACTAGAATTGTAAATCAATAATTAATTATTGTCAATGCCTTTCAATCATTTTTTTAAAAAAATATTTATCTGCTTTTATATTATATTTTGACTATTTACCACTACATTTTTCAACAAACAGCGCTGGTTTAGTGTACAATTATTACGACTGGTGTAATAGCAAAAAGCAAATCCTTGAGATGGTTATAATTTGATGGGATACGGATACCGAACTATAGAACATACCGCAGATATCGGCCTCATTGCCTATGGGGCAACCTTGCCTGAAGCGTTTCTAAACGCTGCCAAAGGTATGAGTTCAATCATGATTGACCTTAGAACAATCAATACCAGCACCCGGGAAGATATTGCCGTTGAAGAATCAGATTCGGAAAAACTATTATATGCATGGCTTAATTATCTCCTATACTACTTCGACACGAGAGGAATAATATTCAGAAGATTTGAATTAATTTCTTTTACCAACAAACGATTAGAAGTGAGTTGTTATGGAGAAACATACGATCCCCGGCGCCATACCATTAAAACCGGAATAAAGGCGGCAACATTCCATCGTCTTTTAGTTGATAGTAAAAATAAACGTGTACGTGTATTCCTAGATGTTTAGGGAGCCACATGAATAACACAGAAGGGATTTTAGAGCAAATAGATCAATATCGGTGGCGCCTCCCTCGCAAATTCCAGGCATGCATGCTGGTACCAGGCATTATATATGCCTCCCGTGAGATGCTTTCCCACATTAACAAAGAAAATGTACTCGCACAGGTAGCCAATGTAGCCTGCTTGCCAGGAATTGTCCGGGCTTCCATGGCTATGCCAGATGTACATTGGGGTTACGGCTTTCCTATCGGGGGAGTTGCAGCTATGAATATGGAGGAAGGAGTTGTATCTCCTGGAGGGGTAGGATTTGACATAAACTGTGGTGTAAGACTTCTAACCACCCGACTGGATGACTCTTCGTTGAAAAACAAACTGGAAAAGCTGGTAAATGCTTTATACGCAAATATTCCGTCCGGCCTCGGCACGGGTGGCAAAATTCGGCTTGGCAAGCATGATATGGATAGGGTGCTTGGCAACGGAGCACGCTGGGTGGTTGAACAGGGATATGGTAAAACTGAAGATCTGGCAGTTACCGAGGAGAATGGACAGATGCCCGGAGCTGATCCCAACGCTGTCAGTGCACATGCCAGAGAGCGAGGTTCTTCGCAGCTGGGCACTCTCGGATCCGGAAACCATTTTATTGAAGTTGGGGTGGTCGATGAAATATATGAATCCGATATAGCACGAGTTTTGGGTATAGCTAAAAAAGATCAACTCCTGGTATGGATACATACCGGCTCCAGGGGTTTAGGGCACCAGGTTGCAGATGATTATATAAAAGTAATGCTGAATGCAATGCCTAAATACGGCATTAGAGTACCCGACCGCCAGCTCGCCTGTGCTCCATTAACTTCACCAGAAGGAGAACAGTATCTGGGTGCAATGCGAAGCGCTGCCAACTATGCCTGGGCAAATCGGCAACTTATCACCCATCATGTCAGACAGGCGTTTACCAGTGCCTTAGATATGAATGAAAGTTCGATTGGGTTAGAGATGATATACGATGTAAGCCATAACATAGCCAAGATCGAACAGCATATTGTAGATGGAATAACCAGGAGACTCTGTGTTCATCGCAAGGGCGCAACCCGAGCTTTCCCTCCAAGACATAGCAGTCTACCCGAATCATATGCTGATATCGGTCAGCCAGTTTTAGTACCGGGAGATATGGGGCGCTACTCCTACATAATGGTTGGCACCCAAAAAGCTATGGATGAAACATTTGGATCTGCTTGCCATGGAGCTGGCAGAATGAAAAGTCGCAAAGAAGCACAAAGAACAATTAGTGGAAAAGAGTATATAAAAGAATTAGCCGATCGCGGCATCATGGTGAGGGCGGGGAGTCTATCTGGTATTGCCGAAGAAGCTTCTCCTGCGTATAAGGATATTACAGACGTAGTTGAAGTAATAACAGGAGCAGGATTATCCAGGCCAGTAGCTCGCACTCGTCCTATAGGTGTGATAAAGGGCTGATGGTATTTTTAAATGAACAAGAAAACCATATTTGCCGATTGTTTGAACAAAACGCTTAATTTTGCAGTATCCAGTTACAGCCTTAAGGAAAAATTAGATTGTCTGGTTAAAGCAACGGCAGATGCCGTAGAAGGCGGGGCTTCCCTCATACTCCTCGATACTTCAGGCAGCCAGCTCATACCAGCGATTTCGAGCAAATTACCCAAATACTATCTTCAAAAAGGTTTACTGGATCGTTTTCGCAGTCTGGACGAAATTGACTCGGGTAAACCGGTTATAGTCAACGATATCGACACTGATGAACGAATTCAATACCGGGATCTCGCCCGGAAAGCCCGGATTACTGCTATTGCTGGAGCAGCTGTATATATTGGAGGAAACCCGGCTGGCAGCTTGCGGGCATATCTGCGCGACAACCGGGTTTTTCAAGACGAAGACATTAATTTTATCCAACGGATGGCTGAACTTGCGTCCTTGATGATTGGCCAGCATCGTACTTATCCCTTTGAAAAAAGAGGAGCGGGTAATGAGGTTACGCCTTCTATTATCGGGCAAATCAGGGAAACGGTATTTGCCCACCCAAGCGAAGCGGAATTTGCTGGTTTGCTTGATTTTTATAATATAGAATGGGTATATGAGCCCCGCTCCTTTATCCTCCACCAAGAAGGGAACCGGGTCACTGAAATGTTTAGCCCCGATTTCTATTTACCCGCGCTGGATCTATATGTAGAATTAACCACCCTCAAGCAAAGCTTGATTACCTATAAGAATCGGAAAATTCGTCGCTTAAGGGAGTTGCACCCGGAAATCAAAATAATCCTGCTAAATAAGAATAATTATGATCGTCTGTTAGCAAAATATGGAGCAGGACCATTGGGTCAATCTCGAGCACACGGCATTCGCAAAATACTCTATACTGTCGATCAAATAAAAGACAGGGTTGATGAACTTGCGGTACAGATCTCCGCGGATTACTCTAACAAGTGCCCGGTACTTCTGGGGGTGCAACGGGGTTTTATATGTTTTATGGCCGATCTTATCCGTAAAATAAGCGTTCCGATAGACATGGATTTTATGGCGATAAACCGGTACAGAAAAGACAGCCAGAGCAAGCTCTCGATCACTAAAGATACCGATCTGGATTTGACCGGACGGCATGTTTTACTGATTGAAGATATTGTTGATACTGGCATGACACTGAGCTCAATATTGGAATACCTTAAAGGAAGGCACCCTGCAAGCCTGGAAGTATGCACATTATTAAACAGGAAAGTGCGCAGATTAGTTGAAGTTGATATCAGGTATTGGGGATTCGATATTCCTGATGAGTTCGTCGTAGGCTATGGATTGGATTACCGGGAAGAATACCGCAATCTCCCATTTATAGGGGTTCCGATTGTACTTGATGAAACGATAGATTCGGGCTAGGCAATAAAACCAACAAAAATGCTCCAAGTAACCTTTGCCTTTTGAGCTGAATCAACCAGGTGACCTTTTCTGAACCACAGTTGTGATACTTACTCAGGGTGCTCCCTGATTTGATGGCCCTAACTGCTCGGCTACTTGGAGCATTTTCAGTATCTCATACATGTAAACGAGTGTCAAAACAGTTTGCAGCCGCTTTTGTTTTCTGTGGGCACTTAAGCCGAGATTTGCTTGCCTGAAAGCTCTTGTTTTCTTTGAAAAATTATAAAATTCTCAAATAGGCGGTGAGCGGAAGGCCAAACCAAAACTGTAGGTAATAAGTTAACATAACGGATACATTAATAAGCCAGAAATTACGCTATTTCAAAAGACGAGGGTCTTAATAACATACACAAATGGAGAGTTAATTCGAAAAGTGGCGACCCCGAGGGGATTTGAACCCCTGATCTCCACCGTGACAGGGTGGCATGTTAGACCGCTACACCACGGGGCCATATTTAATCCGGTTGAAGTGTATCAAGAATAGCAAATAATTGTCAACCGCAACAAACAGTAAAATGTTTACTTATAAAACAGATTCAAGCTACTGACAACGCTATTATTCCTGATGATCCAAAATCTTCTTCCGCCCAGATGAATATTATCCCAATCATTAACAACTGGGATTTCCGCATATTCTACTCTGGGGCCGTATTCCTCCTTCCAGTCATAGCGATATTCGCCCCAGTCATCTCCCAAGTTCAAGTCACTATCATCGTAACGGTGATAATCAGCACCCAGTTCTTGAAATACGCTCTCTATATTTGCACTGGACACAAGAGTGCCTGTACCGGAAAAGGGACCATATAATTCACTCGGATATTCAGGCTTCACAATCTTGCATTCAAAACTGTTGGAATATCGGGCAACGGCTGTCTCTAGCGCTATGAACTTTGCGTGTTGTATTGTTGTCCGCAAGTCTCTTTCCCAGTTATTGAGATTATACAATAGGCCAAAATGTAAAATTAAATCGTATTTTTGGTTTAATATCCATGGTTTTTCCTGATCAAGAAGCATGAGAGTAGCGTTTTCATCCTTCTTTTTTACTGTATCCAGAGATTCCTGTCGGGCATCAGCAAAGGTAACGTCCGCACCAATACTTTTGAGATATAGCCCTATATTACCAAATCCGCAAGCAAGCTCTAACACTTTCTTTCCCTTGAACCATTCTCTTGAAAAAATGTGCTCAAGTTTCCTTACTCTTTTTACTCTCCAGTCGTTGAAAACCCCACCGAATAACTCACTCTCTTCATGTAGCAAAGATTCATCTGCAAACATTCAATACCTCTCAGTTTAGTCTGGGAATTCCGCCTGTAAGTCTGCTCCCGGCAGTGTATTTATACCAGGTCAGGAAGGGGCGGTATTGTTTACTACAACCTGAAAGTGATTTTATCAGAACACCTTATATTGTTCAAAATAAGAGTAAAGGTCACTAAATCCCCAGGCTATGTTGCGGCTATAAACCAACCAAGCATGCTGAAGGCGCGCAAGATCAAAGCTAAAATAAAAATTGTTTGTATCGACTACGTGTGTTATAATTAGCCTAAATTTTGTTTGAATGAGAAGAGGCACAAGAGTGGCAGTTAAAGAAAGTAGCAAGAAACCAGAGGCAACCAATACCCAAGCTGCTGAAGGTGAAGCCCGTGATTATGAAATGGTCATAGTCCTTAAACCGGCAGCCACCGATCTGGACAATGAAAAGGCAGTAGAGAATCTTAAGAAGATGATCGAAGATTTCGGAGGCACCATCAAGCAGATTGAGCCTTGGGGGAAAAAGAAGCTTGCATATCCCATTGCCCACATGAACGATGGGTTTTACGTTCTTGCCCGCTTCAATCTTAACCCTGGCAAAACCGGGGAGATGGAGAACAAGCTGAGGTTCAATGAACAGGTTATCCGTCATCTGCTGGTAATGGACGAGAGCTAGTTCGAAGGAGAGCGCGCAATGGTTAGTTTGAATAAGGTGATGCTGATTGGTAATGTAGGAAGCGATCCTGAGATGCGTTTCATTGCAAACGGAAACCCAGTAACATCATTCAGAGTGGCAACCAACCGGTTTTATACTACTCCGGAAGGAGAACGCAAGCAGGAAACTGACTGGTTCAGTGTTGTCACCTGGAACAAGTTGGCCGAGCAATGCAACCAGTTTCTCGCAAAAGGTCGCTTGGTTTATGTTGAGGGCAGGCTTCACAGCCGAAGCTGGGAAGCTCAGGACGGCCAAAAAAGAACCCGCACAGAAGTCATTGCCAACCGCGTTACTTTTCTTGACCGTCAGTCACAAAGTGGCGGCGAAGACAAGACAGATGATATATATAATGATGAACTTACCCCGGACGATATTCCCTTCAGTTAGGGCAAACATACCATAATATTGAGTAAACTAATCTAAATAAGGAGACATGAAATACCTGTGGCAAGAGAAATAACCACAAAACCCAAAGGTAGAACTGGCGGCAGATGGGGCGGTAACAAGTTTGTTGCCAGAAGAAAAGTGTGCACTTTTTGTGCCAACAAGAGTACCCTCATAGATTACAAAGACATTAGCCTGTTAGGGCGCTATCTTACCGATCGTGCCAAAATCCTGCCAAGAAGACGTACCGGTAATTGCGCCAGGCACCAGAGAGCTCTGGCAGCTGCAATTAAAAGAGCCCGTTATCTTGCTTTGCTTCCTTACACCGCCGAGCATATATACGAGATGGGCGCGACGTATGAAATAAGCCGGCCGCATTACCGAAAAGATTATCATAAACCGATTGCTGAGGTATCTTCTTCCCCGGTAAGCGCTGCTGAAACAACCGAACCTGCAGATGAAACCACAGTCACAGAAGAAATCGAGGTTGAAACAACTACCGAAGATATCGTCTCTGCAGAAAAAAACGGGGAAGAATAGACACTGGCATTTTTGTTTTATGATAAGGAGTAATTGTGCCTAAAAGAACATATCAACCAAAGAAAATCCCCAGGAAACGCGAGCATGGTTTTCTGGCTCGCATGAGCACCCGCGGTGGTCGGGCAGTATTAAAAGCAAGGCGCTTGAAGGGGCGGAAACGGCTTACTGTTGTTTAAGACGAGCCGATTAGAGCCGGCTTCCGAAAAAATACCGATGCCGGCTTGACCTTTCTATATCGATGAAAGGACAACAATACCTCAGGGACACTAAAGAATATAGCCGGGTTCACCAGCAGGGAGCAGTCTACCGGAGGCGTGGTTTTAACCTAAAGGTAGCCGAAAATGGAATGGATTATTCACGCTGGGGCCTGGTGGTGAGTCGAAAAGTTGGTTCATCTGTTGTAAGGAATAAAGTCAAGCGAATGCTTAGGGAAATACTCAGGCATACCGACATTACACCGGGCTGGGATATCGTTATTGTAACTCGTCCTTACATAAATAACATGGATTTTGGTGATATAAAAAACCAGGTAACTGTAATGCTGGAAGAAGCTGGCCTGATTTAAAAAGAGTAAAGTAATGAAACATCTTTCGCTGGCAATGATACGCTTCTACCAGAAATATATTTCGTCTGTTTTACCTTCTTCATGCCGTTATACACCAACTTGCTCTCAGTACACTTACGAAGCAATCAACCGTTTTGGTGTGAGTAAAGGGGTATGGATGGGGATAAAGCGAATTTCCCGCTGTCACCCCTTTAATCCCGGCGGTTACGACCCTGTTCCGGAGAGGAACCAGTAATCATATACTAAGGAAGAACGGTGCATAATAAAAGAACCTTTAAATTAATTGTATTGCTCTCATTGCTTGTGTCAGGTGTAATCCTGACTGGTTGTGTTGGTCGGGGCACTGCCCAAGCGGGATGGTCAGGCGTCGCTACCGGAGGAGAATCTGTATACCTCGGTTCGAGTGCTGGCAAGCTCGTTGCATTAAATTCTATCAATGGCTTTTATCAATGGCAGGAAAATTTGGAATCCGCTTCTTCCGGTGGAGGCTTGGGCTGCGCCGGAGCAACTGCTGCAGTTGTTTATTCCACCCCAGTGGTATACGGTGATACGGTATATGTTGGAGATGGCGGAGGAAGATTATATGCATTTAACGTTAACGACCGTCAGTCTAAAAGCGTGGCATTGAATGCAAAGAAGCCTGGTGCTATTATTGGTAATCCGCTTATCGCTCATGATACTGTCTATGTTGGATCTACCGATGGCAATCTTTATGCTTACGATGCCGCATCGCTTACCTACCAATGGCAATACAATACCGGCGGTGAGATATGGGCATCTCCTGCAGAATGGGAAAATAGTGTTTTTGTAGCGTCATTCGATAAAAAATTATATTCGATAGATGCGACAACCGGTCAGCCAAACTGGAACAAGCCATTTGAAACCAATGGGCCAATAATTGCATCTCCAATTGTCTTCGGAGATACCGTGCTGGTGGCTTCTCTTGACAGGCATGTATACGCGGTTGATGCTGAAACAGGCGAGCTTATATGGAGCTTCCCGGCAGGTGAGAATAGTGAGGACGCTCCAAAGCGGTGGTTGTGGGCTACTCCAATTATAAGCGAAGGTAAAATATACATTTCCGGTATGGACGGGATAGTGTATGTACTTAATGGAGACAACGGAGAACTGGTCAAGGTAATTGATATTCAAGAGTCTATTGCATCCACTCCAGTTATTGCTGGCGACCGACTGGTAGTAGCTACTGAAAATGGAAAGATTTATTCAATCGATACCATCACTTACCAAAAAATAGAACTCAGAGATATCAACACCGAGCTATCTTCACCCCTTGAAGCCGACGGTACCACTGTCTTTATTCATTCCATCAAAGGAAATACGGTTTATGCCCTAAATGGTGAAACCGGTGCTTTGTTGTGGTCAACATCCTTGAATTAGTAACGCAAAATTGTGAGGTAGCTTTCAGTTGGATATAGGAGCAATTTGGGACATTATCATCCTGAAACCGATGATAAACAGTATGATATCCCTTTCCCAGGTTCTATGGGGAAGCTTCGGATTGACTATCATCGTGTTGACTTTAATTGTTCGCGGGGTTATGTACCCATTGACCCTCAAACAATTAAGAGCGTCCAAGGCTATGCAATCACTGCAGCCAAAGCTGGCTGCACTGCAAAAGAAGCACGGCGCAGATAAAGAAAAACTCGCCCAGGAACAAATGCGTCTTTACCGGGAATCTGGCGTAAGTCCGACCGGCTGCCTTCTCCCGATGCTTATCCAGATGCCAATCTGGATTGCTCTCTATCAAGCAATCATCAGGGTTATGGCAGTCAATCCGGAAAGTTTTTTAAACCTTTCTCACTACTTATATTCCTGGCCGGTAGTTTATGAGGCTTTGCCGCTGAACAACCATTTTCTATGGTTGAACCTGGCCTCACCTGATTATCTTCTGGCAGTTCTGGTTGGTCTTTCCATGTTTATTCAACAAAAGATGACTCAGGCGCCAATGACGGCCGAATCATCCCCTGCCCAATCACAAGCCCAGAGCATGACCGTCATGATGCCGCTTATGTTCACATTCTTATCCTTATCGTTCCCCAGCGGCTTGGCTCTTTACTGGGTTACCTCAAACATAATCAGTTTTATTATGCAGTACTTCATTACCGGCTGGGGTGGCCTTGAGCCAATGAAAAATCGGTTAATCGAAAAGGTTTCCGGTTTATTCTCCAGAAAACCTTCGATTGGTACAAAAAATCGCTTTTCTTCAACTAATGATAAACATAAAATGGTTGTGACTAGCGCCAAAGACGTAGAAATTGATGAACAGAGCGTTCAACACGTGACAGCAACTGATGAGGAAAATACTTCCGGCATTAAAAAACCGGGCAAGGATAAAGAGAAATCCCAGGCTAAAAAAAGCAAACGAAGTAAACGTAAATAATGGTTTTTAATTCAGGAGGCCGACACTAGTGGCTGAAGAAATACAAATCAACGAACAGTTAATTATAGAAATCCAGAAGATTATCGAAGAGCTTTTGGATAAAATGGGAATAGTGGCTGCTGCAGAGTATAAAGAAGATGCCATCGTGCAAGAAATAGAACGAACACCCAAACCTTTTCTTTTTGACATCGACTGTGCTAATCCAGGCATATTGATTGGCCGCGCCGGACAAACCCTGGACAGCCTGCAATACCTATTGCGTACTATGATAAGTCATAAACTCGACGAGGATATTCCACCAATTGTAGTTGATGTGAGCGGTTATAAACAGCGTCGCTATAAGTATCTTAAAGATCTTGCCGTCAAGGTTGCAAACCAGGTTGCTGAGACTGGGGAACCACTAGCCCTTGAGCCAATGTCGGCTTACGAGCGGCGTATTGTTCATACGGCACTTAATGACGATAATCGGGTCATCACTGAAAGCACCGGATTTGAAGATGGTCGTAAAGTGGTGATTAAACCAGCAAATTAACGGCGTTTTGAAGGGCAGCCCCGAATTATGTTACCCTCAATCCCACTCTGAAAACATCTGAGCGGGATTGATTATTAGAAAGGAAGTCATATGGGTCAGGTTTTTCAACCGGTAGATACCAGGATAAATTTCCCCAACCAGGAGGAAGATATCCTTAAGTTCTGGAAAAACCAGAATATATTTGAAAAAAGTATCTCCAGCCGCAAGGGCGGGAAGCGTTTTGTATTTTACGAAGGTCCGCCCACTGCCAACGGAAATCCAGGCATACACCATGTGATATCCCGAGTGTTCAAGGATGTTGTTCCGAGGTATAAAACCATGCAAGGTTATTATGTACCTCGGATAGGGGGTTGGGACACTCACGGTCTTCCGGTCGAGCTTGAAGTTGAAAAGGAGCTGGGTTTTACCTCAAAGACAGATATAGAAAATTACGGAATAGCTCGCTTTAACGCCAAATGCCGCGAGTCGGTGTTTAAATACCTCAAAGAATGGAACGCTTTCACCGATCGTATAGCCTTCTGGGTTGACCTGGATAGTGCTTATATCACCATGAAGAACAGTTATATTGAAAGCTGCTGGTGGGCGATAAAAAAGATGTGGGATGATGGCCTTGTATACAGAGGATATAAGACTGCTGCCCATTGTCCCCGGTGCGGCACTTCTTTAAGCTCTCATGAAGTTGCTCAAGGATACGATGATAACACAACCGACCCTTCGGTTTACATAAAGTTTAGATTAACAAAAGAAAGTCTACCAAAACTCGGTATTAATCTGGATGGTAACAAGTCGGTCTATTTGCTAGCCTGGACTACTACTCCATGGACATTGCCCGGCAATACCGCTTTGGCTGTAGACGCCACCGCTGATTATGCCCTTATAGATACTGGCAGGGACGTCATCATCGCAGCCGAAAAATTGCTCGCCACGCTAGAGTTACCAGAAATGAATATTTGCGGCAGTATAAAAGGCAAAAACCTGGCAGGCCTGGAATATTTACCACTATATAACCCACATGATTATAACGTTGACCGCATGCGCTTTATTGCCGGTACAAGCGAGCTGGAGAAACAACCAGCAATTAAAGACCTTAGATATCGGGTTATAGCAGCGTCTTTTGTATCTATGGAGGACGGCACCGGAATTGTACATATCGCTCCAGCATTCGGCGAGGCAGACTTTGAAGTCGGTAAGACCGAGGCTCTTGATTTTGTACAACACGTTGACTTGAGCGGTAAGATCACAGGCAGCTTCGATTTTACCGGGATTTTTGTGAAAAACGCAGACAAGATAATATCGCACGATCTAAAAGAGCGCAATCTGCTGTATAGGGAAACTACTATAACCCACACTTATCCATTCTGTTGGCGTTGCTCCACCCCACTTCTATACTACGTCAAACAGTCCTGGTACATTAGAACTACTGCCCGTAAAGATCGGCTAATAAACCTGAATCAGCAAATAAACTGGTATCCAGAGCACATTAAAAATGGACGTTTTGGCGATTGGCTGGAAAACAATGTCGATTGGGCTTTTTCGCGTGAGCGTTATTGGGGTACTCCATTGCCAGTATGGTATTGCGAGGCTTGTGGTAAATATGACTGCATCGGTGGAATAGAAGAACTGGAGTCAAAGCCCGGATTCTCAGGTTTTGAAGGCGAGATTGATCTTCACCGACCTTACGTTGACAACCTGACCTATACATGTCAATGCGGTGGTTTGATGCGTCGCCAGAGCGAAGTGATAGATTGCTGGTTCGACTCGGGTAATATGCCGATAGCTCAATATCACTATCCATTCGAGAACAATACACTGCTAACCGATGGGCGTTTTCCAGCTGATTTCATATGCGAAGCCATTGATCAGACTCGTGGATGGTTTTACAGCCTGCATGCTATCAGCTCGTTATTGTTTAACAGTGTCGCTTATCGCAATGTGATTTGTCTGGGTCACATCCTGGACGAAAAAGGCGAAAAGATGAGCAAAAGCCGCAGCAATGTTATTCAGCCATCAGCGATAATTAATAAATACGGTACCGATGCCATGCGCTGGTATCTTTACACCGCCAGCCCTCCTGGTCAACCAAGACGTTTTTCTGAAGGATTGGTTGGAGAGGTAATGAGGCAGTTCATGCTACCTTTGTGGAATGTATATTCGTTCTTTGTAACCTACGCCAATATCGATAATTACAACCCCATGGATTCCAACCATCCAACACCCAACGCAGAGCTTGACCGCTGGATATTGTCAGAACTTAACGACCTTGTAGCCAAGGTAAGAAACGACCTTGATGGCTATGATCCAACCACCGCTGGCAGACGAATCGAAGCTTTTGTTTCCGTTTTATCGAACTGGTATGTCCGCCGTAGCCGGAGACGTTTTTGGAAAAGTGAAAACGATGAAGATAAGCTTGCTGCTTATGATACTCTTTATAATTGCCTTCATACACTTTGCCGCCTGTTGGCTCCCTTTATGCCCTTCCTGGCTGAAGCAATGTACCAAAATCTGGTTCTCGGAATTGACTCGAACTCTCCAGAGTCGGTCCACCTTGCCTCTTTCCCGGAAGCTGATACAACTGCAATTGATATCGAACTGGCCGCTAGTGTACAACTGGCGATAAAAATATGCAGTCTGGGGCGATCAGCACGAAGCCAAGCTGGTATCAAAATACGTCAACCACTATCAGTTCTTAAGGTGGTTCTGCAGAATGCTGCCGAAGAAAAGCGCTTAGTACAGGTTAAAGACCAGATCCTAGAAGAATTAAATGTCAAAGATATTAAAGTAGCCTATAACCAAGACGAGCTCGTAAACGAAGGCATGCAATTGAGTTCGGATAATTCATATACTGTTGGGATTAATACTGAAATTACACCCGACCTGGAATCCGAAGGATTAGCAAGAGAAATTGTGCGACGTATTCAAACCCTTCGCCGTCAGGCTGATTTTGATATCGCTGATCGTATAATAACCTACTATCAGGCAGATGAAAGAATTAGAGAAGTAATGAATGAACATTGCAGTTATATCAGCCGGGAAACTTTATCCGCAGATATTGTATATCAGGCACCGGATGAACAAACATATTCGGAGAGCTTTAAACTGGATAGTCATTCCATTGAGTTGGGGGTAAAAAGACAAGACTAATTGTAAGCAGAGAGTGCGACGTTAGCTGTGTACTGCTTACCGTCACGGTAATAGCCAATTTTTATCGTTTGCCCAATTTCCTTGGATCGTATAGTCCATACCAGGTCTTCCACTGTAAGGGTAGGCTTCTCATCTATCGAGAGGATTACATCACCAGCTTTGAGGCCGCCTGCTTCAGCTCCAGTGCCTGGATTCACTCCCTGTATTAACACGCCCTGGTCTATACCCAGTTCAAAGTAACTGTTTATTGCTGGATTAACAGTCGTCATTCCCCATATTCCCAAAAACGGGTAGGTGACAGAACCTCGTGTTATGAGGCGTTCTATTACCGGCATGGCAGAATCAACGCTGATCGCATAACCAACACTTTCAATGGTTATATCCACCAGTTTAGCATTGGTGATGCCGACAACTTCCCCAGCCAGATTAATAAGCGGTCCACCACTATTGCCGGGATTCATAGCCGCGTCTGTTTCGATAAGACCATAAAGAGGTCTTCCGCCAATTACAGTAGAAACATTCAATTGACTTACCCAGCCGCCTTTCATGCTTATGCCAAGCCCCAGGGCATTACCAACGGCTGCAACTGGCTGGCCTACCTTTAAAAGAGAAGAGTTGCCGATCGAAGCCACCGGTAATCCGGACGCTTCTACATATAACACTGCAATGTCGGTAACCTCATCAGCATAAATACTCTTTACTTCAAAGTAGCGGCCATCAGATAATATAATTCCTACTTCTGAAGCCCCTTCAACCACATGTTCGTTGGTGACTATTATTCCATCACTATCAATAATCCATCCCGACCCGGAGCCAGTGGACGTTTCTACAGCAACGACCGAAGGGCGGGCTTTTTCTACAGCTTCAACCCAGTTGGCCAGATCTACACCAGGAGATTCGGTGGGTGGATTCCAAGTAGTATTAACCGGGGGTGATGTTGAAGTAGGAGGAGATGTACTGGAAACATGATTAAAATCGGGAAATCGTTCGATAATAATCTCGCAACTGCATAAGGTTATTATAATAATTAGGATCGAGCACAGACTTGTAATCAGCTTTATTCTTGCGTTTTTCATATTCATACCCATTACATGGTCATTATAGTAATGATATATCAAGCTAACACGTGTTTCAAACTAGAGTATGGTTACGTATCGCTTTATTCGGTTTCCATATGTACGAGCACAGCTCGGGTGTGACATGTATTTTTGTTTGCCGTGTCATCCCGGAGGAGGGCATTTCAGTAAATTGTGTCTTCCCTGAGCCGGGCGGTAGCCCGACGAAGGATCTTCCCCGGATAGTGCGCGTTGTTATATATGCTGTGTTTACGAAAAGACGAACACGAATCGTGTTAGACCCTTCACTTCGTTCAAGGGTGGCACTTGTTTATGAGTGCCCTTTGTCACAATGGCGTGTTTCCGTATAGACGGGCACAACTCGTGTGAGATTCTTCGCCGTGCTCGACAATGACATGTTTTTATGCATATATTTATAAACTGACGCATTTTCAAGAGGGCAGGCAAGCATAATTTAAGGGGAGCTAATGGCTCCCCTTAAATTATCAAATAGATTATTCTAAATCTCGGGTAAATGGTGCAATGCTTCCCGAACCTTATCATCCGGATATGCAAAATCTTTTAATTTTCCTGATAGATAACTGTCATACGATACCATATCGAAATGACCATGGCCGGAATGCCCAATCAAAATAGTTTTAGCCTCACCAGATTCACGGCATTTTATTGCCTCGTCAATGCCAGCACGTATCGCGTGGTTCGTCTCGGGTGCACTAATATATCCTTCACTGCGCGCAAATTGGATTCCCGCTTCAAAAGTAGCTACCTGTGGAACTGAACGAGCTTCAATTAATCCAAGTTTTAGAAGATGGGTAACCAGTGGAGACATCCCATGATAACGAAGCCCTCCGGCATGAACTGGCGGAGGCATAAACCGAGAACCCAGAGTATACATCTTAAGAAGGGGCGTCAAACCTGATACATCACCAAAGTCATAAGCATAGAGTCCTTTAGTTAACGAAGGACAACTTTCCGGCTCAACAGCTACTATCTGAATGCCAGGATGACTTCCATCAATCTTATCTTTCACAAAGGGTACGGCGAGTCCGCCAAAGTTCGTCCCTCCACCGACGCAACCAATTACAATATCTGGATAGCAATCAGCCATCTCCATCTGCTTTTTTGCTTCCAAGCCAATTATTGTTTGATGAAGTATAACGTGGTTTAGGACGCTACCCAACGAATAGTGGGTGTCATCTCGACTAACGGCATCCTCTACGGCTTCACTGATAGCAAGCCCAAGAGAACCCGGGGAATCTGGATCGGCGGCTAAGGCCTCTCGTCCAGATTGAGTATCAAGGCTTGGAGATGGAACACAGGTGGCGCCCCATGCTTCCATCATTAAACGCCGATATGGTTTTTGAAAAAAGCTCACCTTAACCATATAAACCTTCAGCTCCAGATTGAAAAACATACACGCCATGGAAAGCGCGCTTCCCCATTGGCCGGCACCGGTTTCAGTAGTCAACCGCTTGATGCCTTCCTTTTTATTATAATAAGCTTGCGCTATCGCACTATTTGGTTTGTGAGAACCAGCGGGGCTTACATCCTCGAACTTATAAAAGATCTTGGCTGGCGTATCAAGCAATTTCTCAAGGCGACGCGCACGGATTAGTGGAGTAGGGCGCCATATGCGATATATTTGCTGCAATTCCTCAGGAATTTCAACATGACTTTCAGGGTGGAATTCCTGCAATATCAATTCCCTGGCAAATAGCGGTTCGAGGTCCTGAGGGGTAACCGGTTTTTTTGTTGCAGGATGCAATACATCCGGCAATCGCTCTGGAAGATCAGGTAAAATATTGTACCAACTTGTGGGCATGTCTTTTTCATCTAGAATATACTTAACTCTTTCCAATGCTGTCCTCCTGATTAGTGATTATTTAATAATAATGTTTGAGCGCCCTATTTCATAAATTAGAGTATTATCAGGCCCGGATGGGCCATAAACGACTTCGATTAATCTGCAATTATCGCCTCCTATCCTGGGATTTGCAATACAAAAAGCCTCCTACCCTTGAAGGGGCAGGAGGCTTACCCGCGGTGCCACCCTTCTTGACTGTTGCTACCCATAATAATAACAGCCATCTCTTTAAGGTACAGGCATTTAATCCGATACCTCGAGGTGTGATAACGCTCCTCTCTGCGGCCGAACCTACTTGCACTACTGGCTTTCAGTTGGCAGCTCCCAAGCCCATTCGATCCGAACGCTGGAACCGGCTCCCACCTTCTCCGGCTCTCTGTGTCCCCGCTTGCGGATCTACTAATCCTGTTCACAGCTTTTAATATTCAATTGTTGTGGACAATATAGCCCATCGGCCAAACACTGTCAAGAATGTGTAAGGGTCCAGCACATATTGGACTTTTCAGGGTTAGCGATAAATTTATCCAGATAATAACGCAGGGGAGCCTTTTTGCCAATACCCCGGTGAACCTTTTCGGTGTTGTACCATATAAGGTATT